>NZ_JAENWM010000083.1 GCF_016650035.1 Clostridium sp. | reverse complement strand
GTTCTTTTATTAATTATTTGCTCCCAGAGAAGCAGATCTTCAGCTGTGGATCTCAAAATAAAACCTCCCATCGACTACTTTATCAAAGTATATCAAACAGGAGGTTAATTTACATTACGGTGTTTGTTCCATCGCTTACATAAAAGTGAATGTAATTAACAGAAAGATGACGGAATTAATTAAGGGATTGTTCGAAAAAAGCTATCTTAAAATGATTGCTAGGGAAACAAAATTTGTACAAAGAGAAGTTTCCCTTACAGCTGAAGGTTTTATATCCTTATGCACTTTCCACGATAAATCTATATGCGAAGCATCATTATCCAAATTATCTACTATTTTAACAATAGACTCCTGGTTCCAATAAAAAAGTATGGTGGAAATGTGATAAAGGACATGAATGGCAAACAGTAATAGCTAGTAGGACACAAGGAAGAGGTTGTCCCTATTGTTCAGGTAGATATGCAAGCAATGAAAATTGTTTGGCTATAACAAATCCTGAGTTGAGTAGTGAATGGCAGTATGATAAAAATTTCCCCTTGTCTCCATTCAATATAACCCGTGGTACCCAAAAAAAAGTATGGTGGAAATGCCATGTGTGCAATAATGAATGGGAGAGTTTGATAAGTAATAGATCTAAGGGTAAAGGCTGTCCTAACTGTAATAGATCCAAAAGGAGCAAGAACAAAAGAATGGTTGGATTCTATAGAAAATAGACTTTCTTATTCCAGATGGTATCACACTGATAGAGAAATGGGGAATATAATGTTGCTATTTCAGGAAATCGTTGAGTTAGATTAATTAAGTCAAAATTGTATAGTAATATTGATGTAATTGAAAGTAAGTTTTATACGGAGGTAAGCAAATGGCTTATATTTTTGCAATTAGCGATATACATGGATTCTCTGAACCTTTAAATGAAGTGTTGTCTTTAATTGATTTATCAAGTAATGAAGGTAATAAACTTATTTTTTGTGGTGACTATATTGATTATGGTACGGATAGTTGCAATGTATTATATAAAATTAAAGAATTAACGGAAACCTATCCTAATCAAGTGACTGCAATTATGGGAAATCACGAATATATGTTTTTAGAATTTCTAAATGCAGATGATAGGGATATTTGGAATATTGAATGGCTTGGGGCTGACAGAGATTTCTCTACAAGCAATACATTTATTTCATCATTAACAAGAGAAATGATTGGCAAGTTAAAAGCAAAATTAGGATATCACAATTATTTGTTCGATGTTGCTAAATTAGTAAAAAAAGACATTTTAAATAATCATATTCAGTTAGTTAAATGGTTAAAGAATTTGCCATTCTATTATGAAACTGACTGTCAAATACTGGTACACGCAGGAGTTGATGAAGAAGCTGAAGAATATTGGATGCATGGCACTCCAGAAGATTATTTTGTGAGTAAATATCCAGCAACCTTTGGTAAATTTTACAAATATATTATTGCAGGACATATAAGCACAAGTTCATTAGCTAAAGATAAAGACTTCCATAGTGTTTATTGGGATGGGAAAAGTCATTTCTTTATTGATGGTGAGACTAATGTAAGTGGTATTATACCTCTATTAAAATACGATACTGTTTCAAAAAAATATTATTCATTTAAAAAGCAAATAGATGAAGAAGAGACAATTGAATGGGAAGAATATTTGATTAAATAGGAGATTATTGATAAGGAGTATTAAAATAGCTAACTGGAACATAGATTGGATTATTTTGCCGAAAGACACATAATCACAGAAAATAAAAATTCAAAATGTTTTTTTATTGTACATATAAATTTAATTTTTTAATTGAGGTTTACTATAAAGTAGTGTTATAATAAAATAAAGAAATAAGAATTAATACAGTTTAATGATAGTTAATAATAGTTAACGATAGTTAATAATAGTTAATAATAATTAATGATAGTTAATTAAACTTGTATTGATAAGTTACAAGAAAAAAAAGTATTTCAATAAAATTTAGAGAGGTGAAATATGGAAAATAAAAAATTTAAGGGAGTATTATTACGAGAAAAAAGAATGGAATTGGGGTTGTCTCAGCTTGAACTTGCTAATGAGGTAAATAGTAGATATGGCGTTTCTATAGTTGATGCGACGACGATTAGTAGATGGGAAATAAATTTAAATGCTATTCCAAGGAATAATAAACTTGTTAAGGTGGCGACAGTATTGGGTTGTAAGATGGAAGAATTATATGAAGAAGAAAATATTTTTCAAGAAGAAGTAGTAACGATGGAAGAGTGGGTTGATAAATTAACAAAAGATAACAAGGAGGTATATATATCAGAAATTATTGATAATAAAGTGGATGATGATGCATTGACATCGTTGATGAAATCCTGGAAAACAAGTTTTAAGTCGGAAGAGAATGTGACAGAATATGAAGCCAGAGAGTATGCTTATAATATATATAAAAAATTAGGTTGGGAACAAGAATGTTTTGATGTTATTTGCTCTGCATGGACTACATATATAGCATTATTAGTTACTTACGCTCAAAATAGTAAGATTAAATATACCGATTTTAACGTAAAAATTGATAAAGTGATATATAATTATTCAGAAAGTAAACATTTGGGTTACTGGTATAAGTCTAGCGGAAAAGAAATTGCGGCTTCATTCTATAAACATAATAAAGATTATCCAGAGAGTAGTTATTATAGTAAATTTCTTGATGATAAAAACGTTCACAGTAAATTTGCTAAAAAGATAGCTGGAGAAATTAGTGGTATCCAAAAATTGTCTGCATTATGTCATTGTATGGCTAATTTTATGCCTTGTCCAGAGGATGCTAAGAAAGAGTATAATTACGTCAAGGGATTTTTGCCTGATGTTATGGATTATCTTCCACTGATGGTTGATAAGATACAAAAATGTGTAAGCGAAAAAACAGAATTGAAATATGAGAAATATATCAAAAAATTTGAAATTCCTTATTCTGTAATAGAAAACTGGTACGGTTTTTTCTTGGAAAACAGGAGAAAGTATTTTTTAGAGGAGTTTTACTATGTTACTAAAAAGAACAATAAAGATATTTTGGTAGGAATTCCATTGTTTAGAGGGCAGTCGTTAGAAAATCCTATGCCAAATAATTTAATCGAGGCAAAAGAATGCCTGGATAATATATTACATATTATTCAAAATAGAGCGTTGAAAATGGCCTACTTTTTAGAACAAAATGATAAAGGAGAAATCATAAAATGAAAGTTACAATAGAAAAATTGGTTAGAGAACCTAGCTGCTCCCAAAATTAGAATATGAAGAACGGTACAAGGTTTTATCAGAGCATTATGAAAATATAAAAGATGGATGTGGTGAAATAGATGATAAACGTCTTAAGTGAAGAGCTAAGCGGGAAAGCATTATAGCTTTTATGCGAGAATTGGAGCAAAGAATTGGTTAGTATATGAGGTTGATGAGGAACTTTGGAATGGCACTATTAAAACTGTTGAGGGGGATTCAGAACATGAGATAACTTTTACAACTACAGATGATAAGGAAATAGAGTGGAATATATAAGGTAATTGATAACACCAACAAGGTTAGCTTAAAAATGAGCTAACCTTGTTGGTGTCTTTTGTTGTCATGAATTGATAAAAGAAGTAGTATAGAAAGTTAATGTAAGTTTATGTAGGAAAAAAATGCTATATATTGTATAATAAATGTATAAACTTAATATGAACGTTTTTACATACTTTAATTAACGACATAAGCAATTTTAATGGTCTTAGCATATAGTTAAAGTCAATATAAACACTACCTAAACTAATAGTTTTGATTGAGTTGTAAATAAGTGTTAGCTAATTGGTTATCTATAGTAAATTACTACAATTTGGAGGGGTAAAATGTTTAGCGGATTTAATATAAAATTTGATGAATCATTTATATATTTACTAGATGAATGGTATGATTCAAAACAAAAAATAAACAACTATACTGTCAAGTACGATAAAATTAAAAAAGAAATAGAACAAGAATTAGAATTATATATAGGTGTAGATGGAGTTATACAAGGAACAGAACTTCAAGATAAATGGTTTTCTGCAATAAAGGGTGATGTATTCATATCACACTCACATAATGACAAAGAAAATGTAATACGTTTGGCAGCATGGTTAGAAGATACTTTTAAAATTGACGTTTTTATTGATTCTTTGGTATGGGGTTCTGCAGATAATTTATTGAAAAAAATAGATGATAAGTATTGTGTATCAGATATCAACAAAGATAGCTATGATTATAAAAAACGAAATTACTCCACAAGCCATGTACACACAATGTTAACAGTTGCGTTATCAAAAATGATAGACAGAACAGAATGTATATTTTTTATAAATACGCCTGAGTCATTAAGTATATCAGAATGTATGGAATCCACGACATCTCCATGGCTATACTATGAGTTATTTATTTCACAAGTTATAAGAAATAGGGAATTATCTGAATATAGAAAAGAAATTTTAAAAGAGGCTGTTATTCACAAAGAATTTAGCCAACTAAAGGTTAAGTATAATATAACGTTAGATCATCTCAAAGATATTAACTTTAATGATATATGCGAATGGAGAAAAACAAAATATATAAATTATTGTTATAGCCTAGATGGACTATATGAAATAAAAAATATGTTACCAATTAAGTAAGTAAGTAAGTAAGTAAGTAAGTAAGTAAGTAAGTAAGTAAGTAAGTAAGTAAAAAAATGTATGAGGGGATAAGGGATGATGATAAATAGAATTAAGAGTAATTGTAGAGCAATAATGATATGGTATATAAAACTTCTAGCATCAATTTCATCTGCACTTGGGTTTATTTCAATTTTTTATAATATTGAAGATAAATTCTCAAGTAATATAGCAAAAATAGGTGTCATTATATTGATTTTGATTTTACTAATTATAATATCTGTTTTTTTGGCAGTACGTAAAGATAAAAAGGTTATTAAATGCGGTGATAAAGAATTTATAGTGAAATATGGAGATATTTTTGAAGATAAATCACCTATAAAAGTTATTTCTGTTAATTGTTGTTTTGATACGGTTGTAAATAATACTCTTATTGCTAAAGATACACTGCATGGTTTATTTATTAACAAGTATTTTGAAAATAATATACAAGAACTAGATAACAAAATAAGTGAATCATTATTAAGAAATGGGTATGTATCTAAAAATATCATAACTAAAGTAGAAGGAAAGAAGGACAGATATCCGTTCGGAAGTATAGCAGAAATTAAATGCGGTGTCTCAACATATTATTTATTAGCGTTAACTGAATTTGATGATAACTTAAATGCTCAATGTACAACGAAAAGTTATTGTGTAGCAATTAACTCATTAATGGAGTATTACGATAAACATTCACAAGGTAATGAAATTAGTATACCGTTGATTGGTACTGGTAGAATGTCTAGATTAAACAAGCAAAAACAATTTATTCTTAAAACATTGGTAGAATTGATAAAAATGAATGATGATAAGTTGAAAGATAAATTAAATATTATTGTGAATAAAAATGATAAAGATAAAATTAGTATAGCTGAACTATAATAAATATAGATTTGCATTCACTGTCATGTTACAAAATGCTTCAACATATTTACTAGCATTCAAGACAGCTACTATTTCTGAATGTATACAGAGTATTATGTAGTGAGATAAAAGATGAGTTTTTATAAATTGAAAAAGGAGAGTTGAAAATGGCATACAGGAATGGTACATATGTTGCCTTTAGTGGTAAGGATACTACAAACCCAACTGAAAGTGATATAAGATATTATAATTTAATGAAAGCATGGAAGGAAAATGATCGTATAGATTTTCAGTTTAGTGATAGCCACATCAAAACGTACCAAGTTAAAGATGATAGTAATAAAAAAACTTTACAAGTACGATTGCTGGAAAGAATGAGAAGCTCAAAACAAATGATTTTGATAATTTCAAAGGATACAGAGTGGGATAGAGGTATGCTTAATTATGAAATAGAAAAAGCTGTTGATTTATTTAAGATTCCTTTAATTATTGTTTATCCAGATTATAATATTATTCAAGAACCAATAAAATTATCAAATTTGTGGCCAAGGGCTTTGAATGAAAAAATAAGTGATTTTAAAGCATGCTGTATACATATGCCAGCTAAAAAGGAAATGATTTTAGATGCAATTTCACAATTTGATGTACATACAAATAAACTTAAAGGTTGTTTGAATTATTATTCAGACGAGGCATATAAAAATTGGGGATTGAAATAAGTCTATTTGTTAGTAGAGATAGTTTCTTTCAAGGTTCTATAAAAATATGAAGATGAAAAGTGAGAATAATATTATGGGAAATATTAAATTATTCATAAGCCATTCTTCAGATGATAAGAAGTATGGACAAGCATTTGTGGATTTAATTAGATGTTTGCAAGTTAAGCGAAATCAAATAATTTTTACTGGCGTTCCAGGTTATGGAGTACCAGATGGTATGAATATATTTGAATACTTAAAAAAACAAATGATTAACAATGTATATATATTGTTATTACTATCCAGTAATTATTATGAAAGCGTTGCATGTTTAAACGAGATGGGTGCAACATGGGTATTAGATAATGATTATGATATAGTATTCACTCCAGAATTTGATTTTAATAACAAAAAATTTTATGATAGTGCCATAGATAATCGAAAATCTGTGTTTAATTTCAATAAACAAAGTTTAATAATACTAAAAAATAAAATAATACAAAAATTTGATTTGCAAGAAGATGAATTTGATTGGAACGAAGGATTAGAAAAATTTTTAGAAGAAATTGAAACTATAAAGTCAGAAAATAAAAATAGTAAGAATAGTAATACGATAGATATTATTGATAAAGAGAAGTTAAATAAAGATTGTATTGATTCAATATTTAAGTCATTTAGAGACCAAGACGAAAATATAAAAATAACATATAAAATGCATATTGAATCTCTAGAAAAAAAAGAATTAGACAAAGAAGATTTATATGAAATATGGTTTGAAGTTGATAAACAAATAAGTAATATGTCTGTATGCGACAAAGATAAACTTAAATTATTTTGGGAGTATGTAATTTGTAATAGTAATAATATTATTCAAAAAAGTGTATTAGAATATATAAAAAGTGAAGCTTACAATTTCATAAAGTTTTATGATATCTATCCACAAGTGCTAAAAATATTGTTAAGGGAAGAAAATGATATTAGTTTTAAAAAAGATATGTTATATACTTGGATAAACAAAACATATATAACAACCTATATGTATGATTACACTAATATATATTGGAGATTAGTGTTAGATTTACTTGAGAATTATACACCCAAAGAAGATATAAAAATATTTTTAAATGATCTTCCGATTAAAGGATTACAGTTCTTGCCAAGTAAAGATCAAGTTTATAAGCTTAGAGAATATGGGTATTTTGAGTTAAAAAAAGAATATATATATAGCAACCTAAGATATGATTATGACGATGTTCCTAGGTGTTTCTGGTATACTAAAATCAATGCAGACCGGCCTTTAAAAAACCAAGCATAAAATGGAAAAATCCATTGCCAGCACCCTCAAAATATACTATCCTTTTTAGTGACGAAACTGAAAAGGAGAACGAGGAGATGCTAACAATGGAACACATATATCGTATCAGACATTTGAGGAAATTTGAAGGAAAAAGTTTAAGAAAAATTGCGGAAATTACTGGGCATGATTTTTCTACAGTAAAAAGATATGTTGATAAAGAAGATTTTAATCTCCCAATGCCCATAAAACAAAAGCGTGAGGGCAAATTATCACCCTACAGAGATATTGTCTTGAAATGGCTCACTGATGATAAGAAGGCTCCACACAAACAACAGCATACTGCAAAAAGAATACATGATCGATTAGAAGAACTTTACCCAAATGAGTTTGATGCCCATGAAAGATCCGTAAGAAAATTCGTTGCAAAGCTACGAAAAGAATTGGTGATGGTTACCGATGGATTTCTACCACTAGAGCATCCACCAGGTGAAGCTCAGGTTGATTTTGGAGAAGCACGTTTTATTGAAAATGGTATTACATATGACGGCAATTACCTTAATATATCTTATCCACATAGCAATGGTGGCTATATGCAACTCTTTAAAAGTCAAAATCAAGAATGCCTATTAGAAGGTATGAAAGCAATATTTGAACATGTTGGCGGAGTTCCAATAGCTATATGGTTTGACAATATGTCTACAGCAGTTAAGAAAGTTAAAGAATATGGGAAACGTGATTTAACAAATGGATTTATAAGATTTATGATGCACTATGGCTTTCAAAGTAATTTTTGTAATCCAAATAGTGGTAACGAAAAAGGGTCCGTCGAAGCAAAGGTAGGATACCACCGCCGAAATCTCTTAGTGCCAGTTCCGGAATTTAAGAGTCTAAAAGAATTCAACAAGGAACTTCTTGAAAAATGTGATAAGGACATGAATAGAATGCATTATAAGGGCCATGGGCTTATCAAAGATTTGTTTGAAGAAGATATCATAGAGTTCTTTAAACTTCCGGATGCTCCATTTGAAGTGTATTTGCATCAATTTGCAAAGGCAGACAATTATGGTAAAGCAAAGTTTGATGGAAGACTTTATTCAACATCTCCAAATATGGCAGGACAACAAGTTATGTTTAAAGTTGGAGCCTATGATATTGATGTGTTAGATTATAACAGTAAACTTATAGTTACTCATAGCAGGCTATATGGAGAGGAAAAGGAATCGATGATTTGGGTTCCTTATTTAGAACTTATGTCTAAGCGGCCTACGGCCCTAAAATACACAGGGCTCTTTAATCAATTACCTACAACTATTAAAGAATATATGAATCAATGTGATTATGTAAGCAAAAAGCAAGCACTTAAACTATTTACCAAAATGACAGCAAATACAAATATAGATTCTGCAATAGCAGCATTTGAAGAAAGCATTAAATGTGGGACAAGTGATGTAGATAGTATTTGGGCCACCTATTGCCGATTAACGACCGGCCCTTTACCGGAACTAGAAATTTGTCTTTCTGAAACAGTACCAAAACTTGAGAAGTACACTCCTGACATAACTGTTTATGATAAATTAATGGTTGCAGGAGGACTAAATCAATGAACTCAGATGTGTTAATAAAGCATTATTGCAAAGAACTTAGACTAGGAACTAGTTTTTATGAAAACTATGCAGAAATTCAAGCAACGGATTTTGGGGACTTCTTAGCACAAATATTAAAACGTGAAGCTGAAAATAGAGAAGTAGTTAGAAGAAATAGAAACCTTAAATCAGCTGGATTTGATGTTATTAAAACCTTTGAAGATTATATTTTCAAAGATATTCAAGTTCCTCAAGCAATTGATATTGATGATTTAAAAACCGGAGGTTTTATTGATAAGCTAGAGAATTTAGTATTATATGGCCCTGTTGGGACCGGAAATTATAGAAAGTTTTTGTTTATAGAAAGATTTTTAAAAATGTCAAGTAATAACGTCTTAATTATATAAAAAATCTTTCGATAATAATTACGTACAGAAATCTTGAAGCCAACTTAATAAATCTGTATCTTCGGCCCAAACTGGAATATCTTGTGTTACAACATCAATATACATTGACTCTAATGCTTTTCTTTTAATTTCAGTATCAGCTCTCAAATAGACTTCTGTTGTAGTAACACTTACGTGTCCAAGAAAATCTCTTATATAAATAAGATTCACTCCAGCTTCTAACAAGTGAAAAGCTTTCGTGTGTCTCAGCATATGTGGATTAATAGATTCTGGAAATAATACTAAAGCATTAGTTTTTTTTGCAAGAATAAAATATTTTTTTAAAATATATGTTACTCCAGGTCTTGTAAACGCAGAATTTCTACTGTTATAAAATAAAGGGTAGTTTTGCTTTCCGTTTTCTAAAAGGTGATGTTCATTCATATAATTTTGGATCAATGCACAGGTCTTATCCATAATAGGAACACATCTCTTTTTATTTCCTTTACCTGTTAATGTAATAGTAGCCGGTTTTGAAATTCTTACATCACAAACCCTCAAGTCAAGTAATTCTTGAATTCTTGAACCAGTATCGTAAAGCGTTACCATGATTACAAGATCTCGAAGCCCTCTTTGAGTTGTTATATTAGGTTGCTTTAGCAACAATTGAAGATTCTCTTGTGTTAAATGTTTTATTGTAGGTTGCTGGCGTTTTTTGAATGGAACACCTAAAATTTTTTGACATTCAAAAATTATCTCTGGACGTTCTGACTGCACGTATCTATAAAAACTATGTATTGCTGCAAGCCTTTGGTTACGTGTATTAATACCTACACTACGTGTATTTTCAAGCCAAAACAGGAAACCTTTTATTGTTTCAGAGTTGATACCACTGAAGGTAAGATATTGTGGTTTGAGTTTGCACTCAGAAGACATATATATTAGCAACTGTTTAAAGGTGTCTCTGTAAGATTTTATCGTGTTAGTACTGACATTACGCTCACCTGGAAGAAATTTAGATAGATAACACGTTAGTGTTTTGGCAAAATCAGTCTGTTTCATATGACGTCACCTCCGGAATCAAAGATGAAAAACTTTCTTCTACTTTAGCTATAATGTCTGGGTATAAATCTGCAGTCAGTCTCAGATAGTGCTGAGTCCCTCTTAAATCAACATGGCCTAAATAAGCAGATAAGTATGGAAGAAGGTTGGTCAAATCTTCTCCTTTGAGAACCCATTTTTTTAAACAATGAATGGAAAAGGCATGTCTTATATCATGAACGCGTGGACCTTTTCCGGTGTGTGAAATTCCTAATTTCCAAAGTATCCCACGGAATAATTTATAGATTGTGTTGCACTTATACTGACCACCATAAGGTGATGGAAATAAAAAATTGTTGTTAACTTTGTTAGTATTTAATTCTTCCATATATACGCGGCAGCGTTCAGATAGGCTTCTAGCCATTGGAATAATACGTTCCTTCCCAAATTTTGCATTCCTAATAAATAGAGTACCATGCTCTAAATCAACGTCTTCAAATGTGAGATTGAGCGCTTCTGAAATTCTTAGTCCGCAACCGTATAATATCCGGAACAGAATGGGAAGTATTAGATGTCGATTTGGAGAACAGTCAGAAATTTGATAGTTATCACAAATATGAAATATAGTCTTTATTTCCTCTTCTGAAAAGATGTATGGAATATAAGAATAACGGCTAATAGTAATTGTTGATCTTGGATAAATATGCGCCTGATATCCAAGACGCACCATATATTGTGCAAATCCCCGTGCAATTGATATTCTCCCGCATCTGGTTGCGTTTGTTTCATTTGGTGATTTTTCTGTCCATAACAAGATCATTTCCTTTGTAAGCTTTTTTTCAATTAAACACTTTTGTGTAATTAGAATATCAAATCTTTTTAGCATAGCAGCTCCTTTTTGAAACTTGTAACCGACCGACCTTTTTTCCAATATAAAGTCTTCCATCAAATTTCCAAGGATACTTTCAAAAACAAATATTTTCTCAGTCATTAAGGAACACCCCCTCAGGATCAAGAGCACATGCACGAAGTCCTTCAATGTCAGTCCTAAGATATACACTTGTGGACTTGGCATTTAAATGGCCTAGAATTTCTGATATTATTGGCAGAGGAGTTCCTTGTGCAAGTAACCCACTTGCCAATGAGTGCCTCAAAGAATGAAGACCATGACGTTTTCCTTTTGGTATTGAAATTCCGGCAAGACGTGTATATTTCGTGATAATATTATGAAGGTTTGCATCTTTACTGAAGGCTTCAAAAGGTGCATTCATTCGTATAAAGATATATGGAGAACTACTGACAGGCCTAGCATTTTTTAAATAGTCAATTATCGCCCACCCAATATCATTTAAAATTGGGTAACTGGTGGCGTTTTTTGTTTTCTCCTGTATAAAGACAATTGACTTTGTATTCCAGTTAAAATCTGATAGCTTCAACTTTTTCACATCGCCAACCCTTATACCAAGCCTTGCAACCAACAATATAATTGCATAATTCCTTTTTCCGGTAGGATTTCCTCTGTCAATGATTTCAAGCATACGACGTACTTCTTCTGAATTCCAAGTAGAAGGGACTGACGGATAATAATACTTATTTTGCTTAGGAACACTTATCGTTAAATCATACTTAGTATATTCGTTGAGATACAAAAATCTCAAAAACATGCGGAGCGTGGTAAGTATTGATGCTATACTTTTTTCATGATGTGGGAATACAGTTTTCACATAGTCAGAAATCATTTGTGGCGTAACATCATTTATATCATGTACATTACGAGAATCCAGATAATCAATAAAGAAGAATAGACGTTGTACACGCGTACGCATTCCCCGCTTAGAATAATTATTAAGCTCACATTCTTTTTCATAGGAAGTCAGTATTGATTCAAATTGTGGTGGTTTCACATAGCCAGGCTTTTTAACAATTCTTCTTATCAATACACCATGAAGCTGGTAATCACCTAAGACACGTATCATTCGTATTGCATGTTTAGAACCTTTGGGAAGGGCTTCTTCATAATAATTCACAGTACAGTTATACTCTTCTTTTAAAAAATTGTTTCCTAATTCTTCTGAAAAATAGCTTTTCTCATTTTCTTTTGCAAAAGCAGTTACTCGTTTGTATAGCAGACTATAGCTTTTTATAGTACTATTTGCATAGTTTAGCCGTTTAAGCTCCATTAGCACTTTGCTAATTAAATCATTCAATGGTAATTTCATTTTATTGGGCACCTCCTAGATTAGTTCCTATAATCTATTCTGATGCATTATGGAAAGAAATAAACACATATAAGCTAACAATGTAGTCATATACACTTATTTCTTTCTATAAACAAAAACTTTCTATAATTTCCGTTATGGAAAGTTTTCCATAAAGGCAAAAGTCACATGGCCACTGCCATAGGAGTAGCTGCTTGTTCTAGAGGTAAAAGAGTAAAGTTCTTTCGTACAGCATCACTAGTTAATCAATTGAGCGAAGCAAAAGCTAAAGGAGATTTGAAACGATTTATGCGTCAGATAGAGAAAGTGGACTTGTTGATTTGTGATGAGTGGGGGTATGTCCCTTTTGAAAAAGAGGGAGCTCAGTTACTATTTCAAGTAATCTCAGAATGTTATGAAAAACGAAGTATAATTATAACCACTAACTTAGAATTCAGCAAATGGAATGGTATTTTTTATGACGAAAAGCTTACCAGTGCTATCATTGATCGACTAGTTCATCATAGCCATTTATTAGTTTTTAGTGGCCCAAGCTACCGCTTAACACACTCAACCATGAATACCCAATAATGGAAATAGGGTGCTGGAAAAATTAAGTTCCGCAATGCATGGTTTTTAGCTTGCCAAAAACAAGAATAAGTATGTTATCGAAAATATTTACAATATTCATTTATGGGTTAGTGAACTTATTATTAGTATTAGGCTTAGTTTAAGTAACTAAATTTAATAGTCATGGTGCACTTGAAAGTCAATCACTTCAAATTTTTATAATCATCTTCATTACTGGTTTTGTAGATTATATAGTTATTAATAAAAAAAATTAAAAACTCCGCCATACATAAAATAAAAGCAAAAATTTCATTGGAATTTAATATGCTCCCCTAAGTAGACAGATTTAAAAAACAAAAATCTTTTAATAAAATGAGGAGCATTTAATTATGCTATGTGTCTATATATTATAGATGCTACTTTAAGAATTACATTGTATAGAACAATAAAAGAATATCATTTGAAAGAATAAAAAGTATTTCAACAGTGAACTTAAACGTTGAAATACT
Organism: Clostridium sp.; assembly: GCF_016650035.1. Classification (GTDB taxonomy): domain Bacteria; phylum Bacillota; class Clostridia; order Clostridiales; family Clostridiaceae; genus Clostridium_AD. Next base: position 3,958 of record NZ_JAENWM010000083.1, on the reverse strand, counting down.
TTTTGTTCTTTTTAGAGTGAATTGTAATGTTAGAAATGGAAATCTAGTTTTCCATCTTGTATCGATTGTTATAGATACATCACATAACGTTATTGCTTGGAGTTGTTAATTCATATCTATATTCCTTGATAATAATATCTCAATATATAATATTATTTATGTTTGTTTACCTCTAATAAATCAGATGGATGTGTTTTAAGTGCATACGCTAAATTTTCTACAGTTTTTAATGTGGGACTCTCTTTGCCTGTTTCTAACTCGCTAATATGGCTCTGTGATATATTTGATAAATATGCTAATCTCTTTTGAGTCATACATTTGGATTTTCTCACCTCAAGTAGTTTAAATCTAAATTTATACATATCACACGGCTCCTTGATTTCATTAAATACGACAAATATAATAATTTACGTTGATATATCTTGTCGTATTTTGTCGGAAACGATAGTTAATAACGATATTTAGTAATGGTATAATTATAACATGGTATTTGCATATTATCTAGGTCAGTATTATACAGTCTAATGCATAATAAAAAAATGTTATAATTATAATATAAAACCAATTAATCTTATATTAGTTTGGAAGGATGATCCAATAGAAAAAGAAGTTGAAAATTCAGACCAATTTAACATAAAAATATATATTAATATATTAAGAGGCTTGAGGATAGAGAGAATAGAATTTCATTGATATATTTTTATTACCATTACCTAATTCCCTTACTTTGGAATAATTTATAATTTTGGAGGACGAAATGGTTAAAATATTATTTGTAATGAATATCCTAGTAACGATAATAGCATTAGTTTTTTGGATTAATGGGATAAAGCATCTTAAAAATGACAATTATAATGTAAAAGGTGTTAAACATATACTGGATGGTATAAGTGTTACAGGTATTTGTATCATTTTAGGAGCCATACTTCTAGTTCCAGTTCTCTTTCCAATGTAAAATGGTGCTAAAATAAGTAATTTGATTTTAAGTGGAATTGGGAACATTGATTTTTAACACAAATGACAGTTGCTATGATTTGGGAAAAAATATAATACCAAAGATGTTAAATAATAATCAAAAGTTTTATGCGTATCTTTTTAAAGGATATTGGCGGGATGTTGGTACAATTGAAAGTTTAGGGCATGGTCGTGAGATTATTGTTATAGAAAAGGGTAGCGAAATTAAAGCTGATTTAAATGTAGTAAATAGATTATAAAATTAATATAGATAAGATAAAGTTTCTTAAAAGAGTGTTAATTATAGGCTAAATTAATTGTTGGTGTGGTTGTATTACTTATAATAATTAAGGTATTCCATTTAATATAATATTTTATTAATTAACAAATGAAGGAGGTGATTTATATGTCATTTTTACGATGGATTATAGGAGTATTGATAATAGTATGGTTATTGGGATTTGTTCTTAAGATTGGTGGAGGTCTGATACATATAATTATTGTTATAGCTGTTATACTATTTATTTTTGACTACATTGGTGGAAGAAAATTATAGTAAGAATTTAATAAATGTTAAATTAAATCTTATCTAATACAGGAACATAGAAGTTAAATTTGGTTTCTTTATCAAAGAAAGTATGCATTTCATCCTTATAATTCTAATTTTGAATGGCTACTTTTATGTGATAATATCGTAAAATATCCGGAAATCTTGCAGTTTACAAAATGGAAGATGCACTTATTAATAATAGTTAGGAGGATATATCAAAGATGGAAAAACGAGATGTGTATTTAGAAAAAATTAATGCTCAGATAGACCAGTACAATGCTAAACTAGCGGTAATGCGTGGAAAAGCTAAAGAAGTTCATGCTGATATGAAATTGGAATATCTTAACCAAGTGGAGAAGCTTGAGAGTAAGAGGGATGACTTGAAGGAAAAATATGAACAACTTAGAAAATCTAGTGAAAGTTCTTGGAAAGATATAAAAGAAGGAACTGAAAATGTTTGGAATGATCTTAAGGAATCCTTTGACAAAGCAACAAAGCATTTTAAATAATTCTTGTTGTTTTTTGTAAATAACATTCTGTAGTCTTGAATAAATAAAATTAAATAATTGGAGGAAAACGAATGGAAGAAAAAGAAGTTTACAGATCCCGCGATAATAATCACAAATTTAGAAAAATAGTATACTATATACTTGGAATTCTTGAAACTCTCCTTGCATTCAGACTTGTTTTTAAGCTTCTTGGAGCCAATCCCGGGAGTACCTTTGTATCACTTATATATACTATATCAGGAGCTTTTCTGGCTCCATTTAGTGGCATTTTTAGATCTGCTGTAACTAATGGGGTAGAAACCAAAGCAGTCTTGGAGCCTAGCACTGTTATAGCCATGATTGTTTATGCACTTATTGCATATGGAGTAGTAAAGCTAATTAAAATCTCAGAAACTCCTAAAGACAAAGCAATACGATGAGTCTAAAACATGTCACATTTGAATAATTTGAATAAGTAAGAATGATTCACTAAAATAAAATATGAGTAAAAACTTTCAAGTATGTAATAAGGAAATTAAGAATTGGAACACTACAGCTTTCTATCAAGACATAGCAAGTTTAAGGAAACATATGATATAAGGGTGTGCACCTTTTAGCAGAAACCCCATACAATTTAGCGATATTAAAATCCATAATTCATTGAAGAAGTCGCTAAATTGTATCAAAATCATAGTTATTAGACAGTAAAACCCACAACTAATTAATTAGTTGTGGGTTTTCTTATGCTTTAATTTAAGTTGAATTAGAGTATTAAAGGTTAACCATACCATAATTTAGAGAATGGGTTATCTTACATTTGGTTACCTACTCGAAAACAGGCGAATGGGTTATTCCGTTCCGGGAGTTCGAATTTCCCTCTCTCCGCCACTGTGAAGGGCTCTAGCAATACTGCTAGGACTCATTTGTTTGAATTCTTTGTTGAAAATGGGGTTTGTGGTGCCCGTTTGACGACAAAATAGGAAAGACTAAACGAAAATGGATGAGAATTATATTTTTGATGATATTTGAAATGGCCTATTTTAATATGATAAGGTAAACTTTAAATATTAATGTTATAATTACATTAAAACATATATAATTATAAGAATACCAAATATTAATTGCATAACATCGAAAGCCTTTGCTTTAGCCTTGTTTTCAATACTAATGTTTCGTTCATCATTCTTTTTTTCTTTAATAAAAAAATTATGATGTATACCATTCGTTACTGAGGCTACAGTAGATGCTGCAATAATTAAAGGTATAGTTTTTGACGTATATCCACCTATAAAAAACATACCAATTCTATGCCACATTACGGCTGTTTTTTCCCTATAACGGGTTACTTAAATCATGTATAAGTGGTTTTCTCAATAATGCTTCCACCTCATGGACTGGCATAGGCTTAAAATAATAGAATCCTTGTATCTCGTCACACATCCCTTGATTTAAAAAATCAAGTTGATTCTTCCTTTCAACGCCCTCTGCAATAACGCTGAGCCCCATGTTTTTAGCTAATATAATAATGGCTTTCGTAATTGCTTCATCTTTAGTGTTAACGCCAATACCCTGAATAAACGTCATTGGAATTTTAATTCTGTCAGCAGGCAATTGTTTTAGATAATTTAGAGAAGAATACTCTGTTCCAAAATCATCAATTGCTATGTGAATACCCATATTTTTAAAGATAGTCAAGGTTTCAATAATATTGCTTTTTCCCTTCATGACAGCACTTTCAGTAATCTCCAGTTCTAAGTACTGACACTCTAGGCCAGTTTCGCTTAGAATTTCTTCCACATCGCGGACAAGATTGCCATTCTGAAATTGCTTAGCAGAAAGATTAACTCCCATACGGATTCGTGGTAAACCTGCATTTTGCCACATCTTATTTTGCATGCAGGCAGTTCGTAATACCCACTCTCCTATTGAAATAATCAAATTTGTTTGTTCAGCAATTGGAATAAAT
>NZ_JAENWM010000052.1 GCF_016650035.1 Clostridium sp. | reverse complement strand
CTACGGCTTTTTTAAAATAATGTGTAAAAAAGTCTTTTTGTTATGCCTATAATTAATTTGAGTATAATTCGTTATCCAGATACATATTATTATTTCCTAAATGTGGATATTGTTAATTATTGTTTTCCGACTATACTCTTAATATTATAATTTCTAATTTAAATAAACCGCTGTATAATAAGTTTTTATAGTTTAAATTTTTGAACCATATTATTTAATTTCTCTGCTAATATGGCTTGGTTTTGAGAAGCTTTTGAAATTTCGTCGATTGACATAACAGATTCATTAATACTTGCTAATATTTCTTCTGAGCTAGCCACTGATTCCTCAGCAGTAGCGGATACATTTTCGATTGCTTTATTAATCTCCGATACAGTTTCATTTACTATATTCATTGAAGCTCCAATGTTCGACGATATTTCATTAAACTGCGTAGCATCATCACCATATTGCTTACTTATATCTACAAAAGATACATAATCAGGTTTGATTTTATTATCCATAAAGCTCAATATATCCTGAGTATTAATAGAAAGGTTTTGGAAAGCTTTTTCAACTTTGGTCGTTACCTCTTGAATCTTCTTAACTGTAGCTTCTGATGCTCCGGCTAATTTTCTTACTTCATCTGCAACCACAGCAAAACCTTTACCTTGTTCTCCTGCCCTTGCTGCTTCAATAGCTGCATTAAGTGCAAGGAGATTTGTCTGACTCGCTATGTCTCCTATCTCGTCTGCCATTATTTTAACTTCACTAACAACCATGCCATCTGTAATTGCTTTTAATATATTTTCTTGCCTCTGTGTATATAGAGTATTAACATTAATGGCACTATTTCTAATATTTTCTCTAATTTCATTTGCTTTTACTTCTATATTTTTTGCAGTTTCAGTTCCTTTATTGGCTCTTATCGTAACGTCATCCACATTATTCGAAATAGCTTAAGTTGTCGCATTTACTTCCTGCGTTGTGGCACTTAACTGTTCTGTTCCTAGAGATACTTGTTTTACTGACTCATTGACAATCTCCATTTTAGATGATGTTTCCTCCACATTAGCAGAAATAATATTTGAAGATTCTAATACCTCATAAGAAGCCCTTTTTAGTTCTTCAACAACCTTTATTAATTCGCCCCTTAAATCTACTAAGTTATTTCCCATAATACCTATTTCATCTTTACTCCTTAGCATTTGATTAAGGTTCTTATCATTATATGTTAAATCTAACTTAGCCAATTTACCTATGTAACTTGTTGCAACGTTTATTTGTTTAGATATTCTTCTACCAATAAATAATCCAACAATTACTGAAATTATTATTCCTATAATCATAATTAAAATAATGATGTATATTAAATTTCCGAGCACCTCTTGACTTGGAACTTTAACGCCCAGTATCTGACCATTATTCATAGTATAAAATCCCATAATCTGTTTCGTTCCTTCAAAAGTTGTTTCTAAAACTATCGACTTTTTACTGCTTAACTCGTCAGTTATAAATTTATATTTTCCATTTTCTAAAGTATTTAATTTATTTGTTGATTTACCACCAACTAAAAAAGTATAATCATTAGCCAATAAAAATGCAGATCCACTATCAGAAATTTTTGTGCTTAAAATTAGTTTTTCCAAACTTTCATATGAAATATCCATTCCAGCAACTCCAACTAATTCATCATTAGCGTATACAGGCATAGTATAAGATATCATGTTTATATTATCACTAGCTGAATCTATATAAGGTTTTGACCATATGCCTTTTTTAGCTTTAACAGGATTAAAATACCAAGACAACTCTTCATTTGTTTCCTTATAATCTTCTAGTAAATATGAATTGTTACTAATATTAGCTTGTTTTTTTTGATCTTCATAGTCATAAGCTACATCGTAAGCCTTACTCCCATCTGTAAATTTAGGATCGAAATTCATATATATCCCTACAAGACCAGTATTGCTATCACCTAAACTCTTCATTAGAGAGCTTAACTGCTTTTCGTATATATTCATATAACTTTGGTCTTTAACCTTTGAAACATCTATCGTTCCTAAAACTAATCCATTGAACAGCTCACTATAGCAATAACTATTTTAGTACTAATTTTATTTTTCACTGAAAATACCTCCTTGAAATGATTTTGTTTTTGAATAGAATTTAATTAATCTATTATATTATCGATTAGTTTTAAAAAATAACAATTGAATTGCATATTTCATTAAACTGCGTAACATCATCACCGTATTTCTTACGTATATCTATAAAAGATACATAGTTACTTTATCGTATATTTGATAAAGCTCCTTAAACATATCGAAAACAAATGTAAATCTTAGTCCTTAGCTTTTTTATATTAAAGTGATTTTAATTTAATATAAAATTAAGGTTTATAATTTATTTTAAAATAATCTTTAATTGCCATATAAATTAAACTATATTTGTATAAAAAACACATTTTTCATTAATTTTACAATTAACAAAAGGGACTTTTTTATCTTAAATTGTAAAACGAAATATTTATCTCTTATAAATATTCGGTAGAAATTGCGGCAATTTTTCTATAAATACAGTTGTATGTTTTATTTAACTTATTTCTAAAAGTAACACAATAGTAATTGTGTTACTTTTACATTGGCTATATTGATTATTCCTTAAAAAATTCAATATGAATGTAATATATTGTATTGACTTGTTACGTTGAATGTAAGTACTTAAATAATTTGGGGTACTTGTTATTTTTTTGATTATTATTGATTATATCTTAAAATGAATAAGGTTATTTAGTGATAAGATTTTAATATTTCAATAAATTTATTTAAGTACTCAGATAGATATTTATTTTTGTGATACACAACACTAAAATTTCTTTTGAAAGCAACATCGTTTATTTTTACTATTTGTATCGTACCTTTGGATAGTTCATCTTTAAGGAGCCTTTCTGAAATTACGGAAAGGCCATGTCCTGCTATAACTGCTTGCTTAATGGAATCCGAATTATTGCATACCCATTTTTCCTGTATAATAAGTTTAGCATTTTTCATATAATTTTCAAAAAGCTCTCTGGTGCCACTGCCCTTTTCTCTTAGAATAAAAGGCTGGTTATTAAGTTCAGATAAATTTATGGAAGTTCTTTTTGCAAAAGGGTTAGTTTTATTGCATATAAGTACAAGCCTATCTTTAATAACAGGTAGACATATTATTTCTTTACTTTTTACTTCACCTTCAACAAGACCAATATCTAATTCATTAATCAAAATTTTTGATTCTATTATACTGGTATTATTAATGAGAATTTGGGTTTGTATAGTTGGATATTTAGTATTAAAGCAATTTATTATATCGCTCATAACGCAAGCACCCACGGTAATAGTACCCCCAATTTTCAATAATGTATTAGAGCTATTTTTAATGGTTTCTTTCATTTCATTAAACAGAGATACAATATGTCTTGCATAACTTAAAAGCTGAGTTCCGTCGCCCGTTATATATAATTTTTTAGAAAGTCTTTCAAAAATTTTAATTCCATAAAAACTTTCAAGTTGTGAAATAGCTTGGCTTACTGAGGGTTGTGAAATATAAAGATTTTTAGCAGCTAAGCTCATGTTACAACAGTCTGCTACTTCAATAAAAATTGTAAGATGACGAATTGTCATATTAATCACTCCAATGTATAGGTAAATACCTATGATTATAATAATATTATAATATTTTACAATAGTTTTTTCAAGTGATAAAATAAGCGGAGTTAGTGGTTACAATAACAAAACAATGTTTAGGGGTGTAAATTGTGAATAAAGTTAGTGACGTAGAAATAAAAAGATTGAAGTCGATGGGTGTTTTAGAAAATAATGATGGAGTACATTTTTCAGCTAGAATTATAACTGAAAATGGTGTCTTGAGTTCAAGGCAGCTTAAAAATATTAGTGAAGCTGCAGAGAAGTTTGGAAATGGAAAAGTCGCATTTACTGTTAGACTTACACTTGAAATACCTGGAATTAAATATGAAAATGTTGAAGAGCTAAGAAATTATATAGCTAAAGAAGGAATGGTAACTGGAGGTACAGGAGCAAATGTTAGACCAATAGTTGCTTGTAAAGGAACTGTATGTACATTTGGAATTTTTGATACCCAAGCTATGGCTAAAGAAATTCATAGGGGTTTTTATGAAAAATACAATAATATAATACTCCCTCATAAATTTAAAATAGCAGTAGGAGGATGCCCTAATAATTGTGTTAAGCCTAATTTAAATGATTTTGGCATTATAGGGCAATTGATGCCTAAGTATAACATTAATAAATGTAGTAAGTGTAAGAAATGCTTAGTTGAAAGCACATGTCCTATGGGAGCGGCTAAATTTATTGATGGAACTTTAATCATTGACAAAGAAATTTGCAATAATTGTGGACGTTGTCTTGATAAATGCTATTTTGGTGCAATTGAAGAAGGTATGCAGGGCTACAAAATATATATTGGTGGTAGATGGGGAAAATCAACTCGTCATGGATCTCTCATTAATAAAATTTTTACAAAAGAAGAGATTATGAGTGTTCTTTTTAAAACAATTCTATTTTTCAAAGAAAATGCTTTTAAGGGAGAACGTTTTGGAAGTGCTATTGACAGAGTGGGGTTTGAATATGTTGAGGGAGAAATACTAGGTGATAAAATTTTACTAAGGAAAGATGAAATATTAAAGACACCCTTAAAGGTTAAAGGAGAAGAAGTATGATAATAAGAAAAAGCTTATCTTTTTTCTTATGCATAATGGTTATATTGGGATTTGCAGGTTGTACTAATAAAGAAAAGATTATAGATATGGGTAAAAATCAAACCATTTCTTTTACAGATGCAAGAGGGAATAAAGTAAATCTTAGCAGTAGTCCTAAAAGAGTGGTTTCACTATATGGCTCTTTTGCTGAAACTTGGCTACTGGCAGGTGGAGAACTTGTAGGAGTTACAGATGATGTAGTGAAAGAAAGAAAAATGCAACTAAAGAATAATGTAAAGGTAGTTGGGAATGTAATGGAACCTAATATTGAAGAGGTAATAGCCCTTGAACCTGACCTTGTAATATTATCTTCTGACATAGATACAGATATTAAAGTATCTGAAATCCTAAAAAAAGCTGGTATAAAATATGCTTTTTTTAAGGAAGATGTATTTGGTGATTATCTTAATATTTTAAAAAACTGTACTGAGATTACAGGGAGAAGAGATTTGTACCAAAAGAACGGATTAGCTGTAAAAAGTAAAATAGATAAGGTAATATCTAAAGTTAACCCTGCTAATAAAAAGCCAAGTGTACTTTTTATAAGAGCATTTTCTACTGGTGCTAAAGCAAAAGGTGATGATAATATTACTGGAGCCATGCTTAAAGACTTAGGAGCGGATAATATAGCTAGCCGTCACTCATCACTTTTAGAAGATTTAAGTATGGAGGAAATAATTAAAGAGGATCCTGAATATATTTTTATAACTACTATGGGCGATTCTGAAAAGGCTTTAGAGCAGTTAAAAACTACAGTTAAGTCAAACCCTGCCTGGAACAAACTTAAGGCTGTAAAAAATAATAGATATATAATACTACCAAAAGAAATGTTTCATTATAAACCCAATGCACTATGGGGAGATGCTTATGAATACCTTGCAAAAATTTTATATCCAGAAACATTTAGATAAGAATTCATTTGAATTTAAGATTATTACAATTTTAGGCTTAGTAGTTATTTTGATATTAGTATCACTACTAAGTATTTTTTATGGCTCTGTAGCATTAAATATTAAAGACATATTTAATGTTTTCATAAATGGTGATAATATATCCAAAACGTATATTATTATTTTTTATGTACGCATACCAAGAATTATTGCAGCGGTGCTTGCGGGGGCTTCCCTTGCTGTATCTGGGGTGATATTACAAGCGGTGCTTAACAATGCTTTAGCAGCACCCAATATTATAGGTGTTAATTCGGGAGCGGGTCTTTTTAGTATGATGCTTGTGGTATTTTTTCCACAGTATATTAAATATGTTCCAATAGCTGCATTTTTAGGGGCACTTTTTGCATCGCTTCTTATCTATTTTATAGCTTATAAAACAGGGGTATCCAGAGGGACTATTGTACTTGCGGGTATTGCAGTGGGCAGTTTTTTAAATGCTGGGATTCAGACAATTATCACCTTATATCCAGAGGCTTCTTTAGGTAATAATTCATTTATGGTGGGTGGGTTTTCAGGAATTACTATGAATAAAATTAAATTTGCTGTAGGTTATATAATTGTAGGATTAATTTTAGCCTATATCCTTAGTTATGATATGAATATTTTGGCTCTAGGAGATGAAATAGCTACTTCACTTGGCTTAAAAGTATCATTTTATAGATTTTTTCTTATTATAGTTGCTTCAATTCTTGCGGGTAGCGCTATTAGTTTTTCAGGCTTGTTAGGTTTTGTAGGTCTTATTATACCTCATTTTGCAAGGTTAGTTATGGGCACTGATAACAGATTTGTTATTCCAGTATCAAGTATTATGGGCGGAATATTTGTTGTAACTTGTGATTTAATATCAAGAATAATATTTGCTCCTTTTGAAATACCTGTTGGAATTATTATGTCTTTTATTGGAGGTCCCTTTTTTATATATCTTTTAATAAAACAAAAAAAGAGGTTAAGTATATGATTGAATTAATAGATGTTTATAGTGGATATAATGGAGTGGAAAAATTACATAACATTAATATAAAAATAAATAGGGGTACAATTACAAGTATAATTGGACCTAATGGGTGCGGTAAAACAACTTTGCTAAAGGTTATTTCAGGACTTATAAATCCCTATTATGGTAAAATATTATTGAATAATATTTCAATAAACAGTATAAAGAGAAAAGAGTTTGCAAAGAGTGTATCCATTTTGCCACAAACAAGGAATATTCCGAATATTATTGTTGATAGTATTGTAACTCATGGACGATTTCCTTACCTTGGATTTGCGCGTAAGCTATCAACAATAGATAGAGAAAAGGTAGAATACGCTATGGAACTTACAGGGGTAATAAAATTTAGAAATAAAAATTTACTAGAACTATCTGGTGGAGAAAGACAAAAGGTATATATAGCTATGATTGTAGCTCAAGATACTGATGTTATTTTTTTTGATGAACCTACAACTTATCTTGATATTAATCAGCAATTTCAAGTTATTAATCTTATAAAAAAACTAAATGAAAAGGGTAAAACTATTGTTATAGTTCTTCATGATATAGTACAAGCCTTAACTTATTCGCATAGGATTTGTGTTATGAATAAAGGTGAGATAAAGAGCTACGGTACACCTAAGGAAATTTTGGATAAAAGAGTTATTAATGAAGTGTTCGGCGTTAATTGTAAAAGAGTACATATTCAGGAGTCTTGTTATAGTTACTATTTATCTCAAAGGTAAGATTTTACTCTTCTGTTTGTAATCCCATTTATAAATGAGAATAATATATTGTTTTTTTAGAAAAGTATGATGTTTTCACTTAAAGTGCTTGATTTTTAGACTTAATAATAATATTATTATAAATAGACACAGGGGTTAAAAAATTAAATAATAGAATATAGGTTTATTAATATTAAAGGGAATCAGGTTAGAATCCTGAACTATCTCGTAGCTGTAATAGATGAATTTAAGTACATTATGTCACTCGGAAATGGGGAAGGCGTACTTAAATAATGATTCTTGAGTCAAAATACCTGCCTATATTTTGCGCCACAAACTCTACGAGTGATAGGGAGGTCCTAATATTGAAAATCTGTTTGTTGATTTTATATGATTAAACATAACTTTCAATCGTTTCCTTCTAACGCTTTAGTTAGAAGTTTTTTTGTTTTCTACACTGAAATTGGGGTAGAGGTTATTTTCTTTTTCCTTGGAGTATTCGTAGAGAGAACTAAAATATATTAAGTAAAGCACAGGATGTTGTGTTTAGGAGGTCCCAAATATGTTAAATGTTGTTAAAAGAGATGGACGAGAGGTTCAATTTGATTCGATAAAAATTACAAATGCTATAAGAGGAGCTGCGGACGAGATAGCTTTTAATTTAAAAGAAAGTGAAATTATAGAGCTAACTCAAAAAGTGCTAGAAAGAATAGAGGATTTGGACAAGCATCAACTTTCTGTGGAGGAAATTCAGAACATTGTTGAAGATAAACTTTTAGAAAATGGTCATAAGCCTATTGGAGTAGCTTTTTCTAATTATAGACGTGAACGCAACAAGATAAGAGAAATAAAATCAGACCTTATGAAAGTTATAAAAAAAATAGGAGTAGAGACAGATAGAGATAATGCTAATGTGGGCAATAATTTTAGTTCTAAGTTACTTAGAATTGCTAGTGAATCTAATAAATGGCATAATTTATCTATGATGCCTAAGCATTTAGCAAAAGCACATGAAAATGGTGACGTGTACTACCATGATTTAGACAGTTACAATTTAACTGTAAATTGTTTGCATATACCAACCAAAGAAGTTTTAGAAAGAGGTTTTAATACAGGCTACGGATATATAAGGAGATCAAAAAGGATAGAGTCAGCAGCAGAACTTTCATGTATTTTACTTCAATCAACGCAGAATGATATGTTTGGCGGCCAGTCGCATCCAGATTTTGATAATGATATGGCTACATTTATAGAGTATACAAGGCAGGAAATCAGACAAGAAATTAGAGAATTTGGTGTAGATGAAAATAAGATTAATGAGTTTGCAGAAAGTAAATTAAGAAGAGCTATAGAACAAGCTATGCAGGGTATAGTATACAACCTAAATACAATGCATAGTAGAGCAGGATCACAAGTTCCATTTAGTTCAATGAATATTGGAATTCCAGAATCTAAAGACGCAGCCCTAGTATGTGAAATATTTCTAACTGAATATGAAAAAGGACTTGGAAAAGGAGAACAACCAGTATTCCCGAATATAATTTTTAGAGTTAAAAAAGGCGTGAATAGGGAAAAAACTGATCCATATCACTATTTATATAAGCTTGCTTGCCGCGTTGCAAGTAAGAGAATGAATCCTACTTTTATGAATTTAGATGCCGATTTTAATAAATTCTACTACGACCAAGGAATTACACCAGCTACCATGGGATGTCGTACTTATATTTGCTCTAACGTAAATGGAGAGGCAGGAACAAAAGGTAGAGGTAATATTGCCGCTGTAACTATAAATCTTCCTAGACTTGGAATGTTAGCTAAGGGAGATGTAGATAAGTTTTATAGATTACTCTCCGTTAAGTTAGAACTTTCAAGAGAAGCGCTTATGCATAGGTATGATGTGCTTAAAAAATTAAGGGTTAAGGATTTGCCTTTCGTAGCGGGGCAAGGACTAATGCTTGGCAGCGAAGGACTCACACCTAATGATTCTATAGAACCTATTTTAAAGAATGGGTCATGGGCAATTGGATTCATAGGCCTTGCAGAAAGCATAGCTGCAATAACAGGGAGACATCATGGGGAATGCGCGGAGTCTAGAAAATTAGGAGTTGAAATAATATCCTATATAAGAAAATATACTGACAAGTTAATAGAGGAAACTAAACTTAACTTTAGCACTTATGCTACCCCCGCTGAAGGATTAAGTGGCAGATTTATACTTCAAGATAAATCAGTATTTGGTGAAATACAAGGAGTTACGGATAAGGAATACTATACAAATAGCTATCATATTCCTGTTGGGTACCCTATATCCATTACGGGAAAAATAGATATTGAAGCACCTTATCATAAATTATGTAATGGGGGACATATTAGTTATGTAGAACTTGATGATTATCCAACAGCTGAAATTATAATGGATATATTAGATTATGCATATAAGCAAACAAACATTAGTTATCTGGGAATTAATTTTCATATAAGATATTGTAAAGACTGTGGGAACTATCTCCAAAGCGGAGTTCAAAAATGTACAAAATGTGGGAGTCATAATATACAAGGAATTTCAAGAGTAACAGGTTACTTAAGTTTGGATGAGAGATTTGGTAGCGGAAAAACAGCAGAGAGAGCAGATAGAATTTCTCATACTGGTAATCATATAGCTACCTATTAAAAGGGGGTGCGCTTTAGTGAGACTTCAAATAGGTGGGTTTTTAGATAATTCATTAGTCAATGGATATGGAATGCGATCTGTAGTCTTTGTATCAGGATGTAAGCATAACTGTGAGAATTGCCATAATAGGGTTATGCAAGACTTTACATATGGGGATTCTGTTTCAATACATGATATTGTGCAGAAAATAAAAAATAATGATCCTATAATAAAAGGGATTACTTTATCGGGAGGAGAGCCTTTTGAAAGTGCGTTGGCTTTGTCAAAATTATCAGAGGTAGTAAAAGACTTAGGATTAAATATTTGGTGTTATAGTGGCTATACTTTTGAAGAAATAATAAATAGTGGAGATAGTGAAAAACTAAGGCTATTAAGTGTTATAAACGTACTTATTGATGGTAAGTTTGATGAAACATTAAAAGAAGGCGCTAGTAAGTACACAGGGTCATCCAATCAAAGAATTATCGATACTAGGAAAAGTATTTTAGAAAATAAAATTGTACCATGGAGTGAAGAATGAAATAAACAATTTGAATAAGTTTATTAAAAGTAAAAACCGCTTTACAAGCGAAATTAATTAATATTTATAAGTGTAAAAACCCAGTAACTGTAATAGTTACTGGGTTTAATTATTTTTTTTCATCATCAAATTTGTTCGCTTTTTCCTCTACAGCCGTATCATTAATATTACTAGTCATATTGGACAGGTTATACATAATAGCCATCTCGGTGTTTAAAACGCCACTATTGCTTTTATTAGCATCTAATCTATTAATTGATTTTTTTGCTTTTCCTAACTTTTTATTATTCATTATTCGTCTCCTTAAAGCACAAAAATTATACTACATATATCTAGTGCATTAATAATAGTTTACCCATTTTATTATAAAATATTGACTGGATTTACTTGTTATATTGTAGGGTATAAAAGAACTTTGTAAGAAAATTTAGAATTATGGCATATAATTCATTACAAAGTATGAATTATATGTTAATATAAATACATAAATATTTTAATTGTAAAAAAGTTCATAATATATTTTAAATTGTTAATCTCACACAATTAGGGGGGCATCATGGTATTTAAATTTTGGAATTTCAGGAAAAAAAGTAAAGATAAAGACAACAAAGATTCAAAAACAACAAAAGTTATTAAAAGTAAACGTGTAAAAGCGATATCTGATAATACCAAAAACGGAAATAACAATAAAAAAGGTCTGTCTATTAAAAGGAAGATACCAATTCTTATTGGAGTATTAATAATTGTAAGCATGGTTACAACTTCTATTTTTACGTATATAAAAGCATCAAGTATAATATTTAATCAAAGTAAATCTGAAATGATGTCAGTTAATAAAAGCGCAATAGAAACTATTTCCGTTATGATAGAAAAGAAACAAGCGCAGTTACAGGCTATAAGCAATTCTAAACGAATAGCGGAGGTTATTGAATTAAAGGATAAATCTGATGAAGATTCGATTAAACAATATAATAAGGTAATAAAAGAAAATAATGAAGATTTTGCTGCATATCTTTCTAATGAAATTGAAGGAATTTCTTTGGTTGATTTAAGTGGGAGAATAATATCAGACAGTAATGAGCCTTCTATAGGAAAAAATGTGGGTAACAAAAGTTATCATTCTGTTAGCGCAAATGGTGGACTAGATATAAGTGAAACTTTGAAATCTGATATAACAGGAAATTCAGTTGTGGTATTTACAAACCCTATAATGGATGAAAATAATAAAATACAAGGGTATATAGCGGTACATGTATATGCAGGTAGTTTTTCAGCTTATTTGGAAGATATAAGGGTTTCAAATAGTAAATCAAGCTATGCATATTTAGTTGATAAGGAAGGTATAGTAATTTATCATAAAGATAAAAATAAAATAGGAAAAGAAGTTGAAAATGCATCTATAAAAGGTATTGTTAAAAACATTAAAAATGGAGAAAAATCTGTAGCAGATTCCACCGAGTATAATGACCAGGGAGCTCAAAAGTTAGCATCTTATGGGTTTGTTCCAATTACACAATGGACATTGGTTATTACGGGAGATATGAATGAAATTAGACAACCAGTGAATACAATGACACAAAGGATTTTAATAATAGCTGGACTTGTAGGTTTATTTTCTATAATTATTGGTATAATCGTATCAAATGTTATAGTAAATCCATTAATAAAAGTAACTTTACTTGTGGACAAAACTTCTAAATTGGATTTAAGTGATGATGAGGGTACTGATAATTTAATCAAAAGTAATGATGAGATTGGAACTATATTTAGAGATATAGTTAATATGAGAAAAACATTAAAAGGTGTTCTAAAAGATTTAATTGAAGCCTCTGAAAATATAAATAATAATGCTAATATCGTTGAAAATCTTACGGATATATTAAAACTAAAAGCAGAAGAAAGCTCTTCTGAAACTGAAAGTTTATCAGCTGGAATGGAAGAGACAGCAGCTACAGCACAGGAAATTTCTGCATCTTCAGGTGAGATGAAAAATATGGTTAATAATATAGCTGATAAAGCTTCAGAGGGTACCAATATAGCTCAGAGTATTGTTAAAAAAGCAATGGGGATTACTGTTGGTACTGAAGGATCTAAGAGTGAAACTGATAAAGTTTATAATGATATAAAAAATGAGTTAGAAGTTGCAATAGAGGGATCAAAAGCGGTTGATGAAATACATAGCCTTGCATCTTCAATACTTCATATAACTAGCCAAACGAATTTACTTGCACTAAATGCTGCTATTGAAGCTGCTAGGGCAGGAGAAGCAGGGAGAGGTTTTGCGGTAGTAGCAGATGAGGTTAGAAAGCTTGCAGAGCAATCTGGAGCTACGGCGGCTAATATCCAAAATGTAGTTAAAAATGTAAATGCTTCAGTAAAAAACCTAGCTACTAGTTCTGCTAAAATGTTAGGTTTTATGGATAAAGAAGTTTCACTAAATTATGAAATAATTATGGGTACGGGAAAAGAATATATGGATGATGCGGAAAATTTCAATAAGTTTATGAGGGAATTTGATGAAACGGCACAACGTTTAAATATATCAATAAACGGAATCACAATTGCAATAGAGCAAGTAACCGGTACTGTTAGTGAAGGTGCAGAAGGCGTATTTAGCATATCGGATAAAAGCATTAACATAGTAACCAAGATGGAAGAAATAAAAAATACTACTAGTGGTAATAAGGTTAGTGCTGAAAAATTAAAAGAAATAACATCAAAATTTAAAATATAATAAAAAATAGGACTGAAAGGTTATTTCAGTCCTATTTTTTCGCTCATGTATACAGAAGTTTCAAAACCTAATTGTGTTTGGGATAGCAAATCTTCATGGATATTTACTACATCTTTTTTGAAAAATAAGATTACTGTGGAACCACCAAATTTGAAATAGCCTTTTTCATCGCCTTTTGTAATTTTAGTGGTTGGACTATAACTCTGAATAATTGAGCCTACACAAGTAGCACCAACCTCTATATAAATAACATCACCGAAATTATCTGAATGAAATATACTCCATTCTCTTTTATTTTGGCAAAATAGCTTTTTAACACTTCTTAAGGCTATTGGATTTACAGAATAGTAATGACCTTTAATTTTAGTTGTATCCCCACATATTCCATCATCAATAAAGTGAAACCTATGATAATCAGTAGGGCATAATCTAAAGATTAAGCAAGTACCTCCATTATACAAATTGTATATTTCATTACCTTTAAGAAGTTCTTTAAGTGAATAAGTAAAGCCCTTTATTTGAACTATATTATTTAAGTCAATATCAGCGTATGCAGAAATTTTACCGTCACACGGGGATATTAAAATATTTTTATCTTTAGGAATTATTCTAGCGGTTGTATTTAAGGATCTTATAAAAAAATCGTTGAAGGATGAATACTGATCATGAGCCTTAGAATACATAGACATATCAATATTGAAAGTTTCAATAAAAGACTTAATTTTTCTAGAACTTATTTTTGTATCGCAATATTTACCATATAATTTTGAGAAAAGGTTTTTTTTGAGCAGCAATTCAACTAGTCCTTTTCCTACAGGGGAGCAGTAAGACCAATTTAAATATTTTTCGCCGGCTACCTTTTCAATCTCGTATTTGTTTTCTTTTCTGTTGTAATATTTAATCATTAAAATACCTCGTTTTACAATTTATTTTATAATTTTCCTGATTTCATTATAGAAATCATTAACCAAAAGCCCATAAAGGCTGCAGCTAGAAAACCCGTTATACCAATAATCGATATATTATATAATTTAGGACCTATATTTGAATTTAAAATTGTAGAAGAACCTATAATCATAGAAGAAATAATAAGGGCAAAGATTAAGCGATTAATCCCTTTATTTAACTCGCTTATAGGGGTTCTTAAATTTTTATGTTCTAGTTGTAGTTTAGCTCTTCCACTTATTAGACTATCAGATAATTCTATAATCTTTGAAGGTAGCCTAGATGAGTCTTTTATAAATGAATATGAACGCATTAGCAGAGTGTTAAAATCCAAATGAGCTAATAGTGAAAATTTATTATTAGCTTTTACATAAGGAATAGCAATGTCTATTATTTTTATATCAGGAGAAACACGTGCTATTACACCCTCTAAAATCACAAGACCTCTTATTAGAAGCGTCAAATCACGAGGTAAGCGTAGATTGTTTTGTCTAGCTATATCAAAGATGTCAGAAATCAAAACTGAAATTTGAATATTATTTAAAGAAACCGAAAGGTAATTTACAAGAAGATAGTCTAAATCTTCATAGAGTTTATTTCTATCTACATATCCCTTTTTTATTCCTATAGATAAAAGAGCTGAAATCATTTTATTTATGTCATTAAAAGCAACAGCTGTTATCATATTGTTTAGTGTTGATCGTAAAGAAGTTGAAAGGCTTCCCATAATTCCAAAATCTATAAAACAAATTTTACCTTCGTATACAAATATATTTCCGGGATGTGGATCGCCGTGAAAAAAGCCATCTTCTAGCATTTGTTTTAAGTAAGATAATGCTAATTTCTTACCCAAATCATCAAGATCATATTTATCATGGCGTAGTCTTTTCATATCATCTACTTTAAATCCATTAACCAGTTCCATAGTTAAGACTTTAGTACTACAGAACTCATCGACTACATAAGGTACATATATAAATGCTACATCTTTATTAAAATTTTTAAAGGTATTTATATTTTTAACTTCGTTATTGAAATCAAGTTCAAGTTCGGTGGTAAGTAGTATTTCATGTAATGCTTCTTCAGGGTCAATAAGCGCATCGGAAAATCTTGCTTTTGTAAGTCTTATTATGCGAACTAGTATAGAAATATCTAGTTTCATCTTTTCTGCAATATTTGGTCTTTGTATTTTTACTACAACCTCTCTACCATCTTTTAATATAGCTTTGTGTACTTGAGAAATAGAGGCAGAGGCTAGTGGGATTTCATAAAACTTTTCAAAACATTCGGTTGTTGACACAGAAAACTCATCAAAAAACATTTTATTTATGGTTTCAATGTTCTCTGGAGCGACGCTATCTTGGAGTTTTGAAAGTTCTACTATATATTCAGGGGATAACAAATCAGGCCTTGTACTAAGTATTTGTCCGATTTTAATAAAGGTTGGTCCTAAATCTTCAAAGGCTTTCCTTAAATTTTCAGGCAGCTTATTTTGTTTCTTGAATTTAGCTTCTACAATATATCCAAAACCATAAGAGCCAAGAACTTTAATAATTTCTCTAAATCGATTGATAGAATTTAATTGCATTTTTTACCTCACTTAAATCATCACCATCTGTGATGAAATATAATTTAAAATACTCTAGTTAGTATTATACAATAGTTAAGGTATTATAACCTTATTTATAAATTACTTGTAGAAATTAAAGATTGATTGGCATCCCTTAGAATTGTCTCTGTTACATTAATTTTTTTATTCGATCACCTCATAATAAATATGACTTATACATATTTTAGCATAAAGATTTATAATAATCATGCAATAAATATTTTATTGAGTTATTGTCTTAAATAGCTATAGGTTGACATAACTATAAAAGTGTAATAAAATGTTTAAGTAGAATTGAATTTGCACCCGTAGCTCAGTTGGATAGAGCGTCCCCCTCCTAAGGGGAAGGCCGGAGGTTCGACTCCTCTCGTGTGCACCACAAACTAGTAAGGTAAAACTTTACTAGTTTTTTTATTTATAAATGTAAATATATTTAATTTGTAGGATTAAAGATATATAATAATAATAGCTTATAGAGCGAAGGGGTCTACATGGAAAAATATTTTATTGACGAAGCATTAAAGGAAGCTAAAAGATCGTTATTATTAAGGGAAGTACCTGTAGGTGCAGTTATAGTTAAAGACAATAAAATAATTGCGAGAGCTCACAACCTAAGGGAGACGCTGCAAGATGCTACCGCTCATGCAGAAGTTTTAGCTATAAGAAAAGCTTGTGAAGTAATAGGTGGTTGGAGATTAACTGGATGTGATATGTATGTAACATTAGAACCATGTCCTATGTGCGCAGGAGCAATATTACAATCTAGAATAAGAAAATTATATATAGGTGCTTTTGATCCAAGTGTAGGGGCTTGTGGTTCGGTTATAAATTTGATTCAAAATGATGCGCTAAATCAATGGATAGAAATAAATTGGTTATATAACGCGGAATGTGGTAATTTACTTACTGATTTTTTTAAAAACAGAAGGTAATAACGAGAAGAATATTATGAAGTTTATAAAACAAGATTTAGAAAACCATCGATAGGCAACATTCACTTATTAAAAATCGGGGTATTTAACATTTTATGTTTGTCAACTGTCTGAGAACTCTAGTTTACTAGAGTTCTCTATTTTTTATTATATAAAATATATCATAGATCATAGATTATCATACGTGTTTGAAATAATAAATAAAATTTAGTAATTTATGAATAAAAAACAATGCTAAATATTAAACTTATTCAAAAGATGGAATATTTTTAATATTCTAACAAAAAACGTTTACATTAAGAATTAAATATAGTATTATTAAATCATTGATTGATATTATGTTAATATTTTAACCATCCAATGAATCAAGGAATAGTTTGGAATTTAATGTAAGGAGATGATTTTAATGACTCAGGAAAAATGCTGTTCAGAATGTGAAGAAATTGACATTAGATATGAAAAAGTAAAAGACGTCACTAAAAAATTAAAAGAGATGAAAGGCGCTTTAATTCCGGCACTTCATGAAGTACAAAAATTATTCGGATATTTGCCAGAACAAGCGTTGCAAGTAGTATCGGAAGAGCTTGAGATACCTATGTCTGAAATTTATGGAGTAGCAACCTTTTATTCGCAATTTACTTTAGAACCTAAGGGAGAACATATAATTAAGGTATGTCTTGGGACAGCCTGTTATGTAAAAGGAGCACAAGATATTTTAGAAAGATTTTCAAGCATTTTAGAAGTAGAGGTCGGAAAGACAACAAGTGATGGAAAATTTACTTTAGAAGCTGCAAGATGTCTTGGGGCATGTGGACTCGCACCAGTTCTTATGGTAGATGATAAAGTATATGGAAGATTAATTCCTGCTGATGTAATAAGGATAATTGAAGAATATAGGTAAAAAAGTAAATTAGTAAACTTATTTATGGAGGGATGTTAATGAAGACGGTACAAGACCTTGAAGAGATAAGAAAAAATACTTTTAATAGAGTTAATCAAGGAACAGATAGAAAAAGCACAAGAATTGTTGTTGGTATGGCTACTTGCGGAATAGCGGCAGGAGCAGATGAAGTTTACGACGCAATAGTGGATGAAGCTAATAAACTTGGATTAACTAATGTAGTAATAGCTAAAACGGGTTGCATAGGCGTGTGTAGATTAGAACCTATTGTAGAAATTATAAGACCAGGAGAAGAGAAAGTAACTTATGTTAAGATGTCTCCTTATAAAGCTAGAAGAGTTGTAGCTAGTCATGTATTAGTTGGAACAGTTAGAAATGAATATACAATGCATGTAATTAGGGGAAAGATTCTTAATGATTATGTTCTAGATAGCGATTAAGCATTATTGTCTATCTAAATGGAATAGAAGGGGGAATTTTAATGGAGGTTTACCACTCTCAGGTACTTGTTTGTGGGGGAAAAGGATGTGTTTCTCCAGAAGCAGCAGATCTTTTTAGAAGTTTAAAGTCAGAAGTAAGAAAACATAAATTAAATCATGAAATTGATGTATTAAAAGTAGGTTGTTTAGGGCTTTGTGAATTGGGTCCTGTTGTAGTAGTTTATCCAGAAGGAGTTTTATATACCAACGTAAAAACCGCTGATATAGAAGAGCTTGTAGAATCACATTTCATTCAAAATAGAGTACTAGATAGGCTTCATTATAAAGTTCTCGAGGGAGAAGGAAATGTAAGAAATTTAAGTAAATTAGATTTCTTCAAAAAACAATTAAGAATAGCGCTTCGAAACTGTGGAATTATAGATCCGGAAAATATTGATGAATATATAGCCCTTGATGGGTACAAGGCTTTAGAAAAGGTACTTACATCTATGTCTCCACTAGAGGTTATTGAAAATGTTAAGAATTCGGGACTCAGAGGACGCGGTGGTGGAGGTTTTCCTACAGGGCTGAAATGGCAATTTGCAGCTAAGCAGGAAAGAGATGAAAAATATATAATTTGTAATGCAGATGAAGGTGATCCGGGTGCTTTTATGGATAGATCTGTTCTTGAAGGAGATCCTCATTCAGTACTAGAAGCTATGACTATAGGTGGGTACGCTATAGGATCAAGTAAAGGGTTTATATACGTTAGAGCGGAATATCCACTAGCGGTTGAAAGACTAGAAATAGCTATTAATCAAGCTAGGGAATACGGACTACTAGGAGAAAATATTTTAGGGCTAGGTTTTAATTTTGATATAGAAATAAGACTTGGAGCTGGTGCTTTTGTATGTGGAGAAGAAACTGCTCTTATGCAGTCAATTGAAGGTAAAAGAGGCATGCCTATGCCTAAACCGCCATTTCCAGCTGTTAGTGGACTTTGGGGCAAGCCTACAATTATAAATAATGTTGAAACATTTGCTAATATAGTTCCTATTATATTAAAGGGAGCTGAGTGTTTTAGCAGCATAGGCACAGAGAAAAGTAAGGGTACAAAGGTATTTGCATTAGGAGGGAAAATTACAAATACTGGTCTTATAGAAATTCCTATGGGAACTACACTTCGGGAAACAATCTTTGAAATAGGTGGCGGAATACCAAATGCAAAGAATTTCAAAGCGGTTCAAACGGGGGGGCCTTCAGGTGGATGTATCCCAGAAAGTGAGCTTGATACTCCAATTGGATATGATAGCTTAATTGCTCTTGGTTCCATGATGGGATCTGGTGGCATGATAGTTTTAGATGAAGATAATTGTATGGTGGATGTAGCTAGATTTTTCCTTGATTTCACAAAGGACGAGTCTTGTGGTAAATGTACTCCTTGTAGAATTGGAACTAAAAGATTACTTGAAATGCTTGAAAATATCACAGAGGGAAATGCGGATATGGAGGATATAGATAAACTTGAACAACTAGCCCTAGGAATAAAAAAGGTTGCATTATGTGGGCTTGGGCAAACTGCGCCTAATCCGATTCTTTCAACTATAAATCATTTTAGAGATGAATACATTGCTCATGTGCAAGATAAAAAATGTCCAGCTAAAGTTTGTAGGGCTCTGGTGCAATATGTGATTTTAGAGGACAAGTGCAAAGGCTGTGGATTATGTACTCGTAATTGTAATGTAGGTGCTATTAGTGGCAAGTTACAAGAACTTCATGTAATTGACCCAAATGTGTGTGTTAAGTGTGGTATGTGTGTAAGCATATGTAGATTTAAAGCTATTGTTAAAATATAATATTAGGAGGTGAAAAAAAATGGAAATGGTAAACTTAATTATAGATGGAATAAAAGTAGAAGTTCCCAAAGGAACTACAGTACTCGAGGCATCAAAGCTTTCTGGTGCTAAAATACCTACATTATGTTTTTTAAAAGAAGTAAATGAGGTAGCTGATTGTAGAATGTGTGTGGTACAAGTAGGAAATAAATTACTGGCAGCTTGTACACTTCCAGCTGAAAATGGCATGGAGATAAAAACTAACACCACTGAAGTGAGAGAATCAAGAAAAATGGTAGTTGAGTTAATATTATCAAATCATAAAAGAGAATGTACAACTTGTATAAGAAGTGAGAATTGCGATTTACAAACAGTAGCAAAGGAATTAAATATAAGGGACGTAAGATATAGTGGAGAAAAAAGCAGTGGAATTTTGGATGATTCTTCATGCTCAGTAGTAAGGGATTCTGAAAAGTGCATCCTTTGTGGGAGATGTATTGCTACCTGCGGAAACGTTCAAACTGTTCATGCAATAAATTTCTCCAGCAGAGGATTTGATACTAAGGTTAGCACTAGTTATGATAGGCCCTTAGGCGAATCGTTATGCATAAATTGCGGTCAATGTATTTTAGCATGCCCAGTAGGTGCCTTACATGAAAAGGAAAGTATAAAACCGGTTTGGAAGGCGTTAGAGAATCCAAATAAGTATGTGGTAGTTCAAACTGCACCAGCAGTAAGAGTAGCATTAGGTGAAGAATTTGGTATGCCAATTGGTAGTCGTGTTACAGGCAAAATGACCTCAGCTTTAAGGAGAATGGGTTTTGATAAAGTCTTTGATACTGACTTTGGGGCAGATCTTACTATTATGGAAGAGGGAACTGAGCTATTAACTAGACTAGGTAATGGGCAAAATCTTCCACTAATGACATCCTGCTGTTCTGGATGGGTAAAATTCGTTGAACACAATTTTCCTGATTTAATTCCTAATTTATCAACTTGCAAATCACCAAGTGAAATGGAAGGTGCCTTAATTAAAAGTTATTTTGCAGAAAAATTTGGTGTTGAAGCTAAGGATATTGTAGTTGTTTCAATTATGCCTTGTGTTGCTAAAAAGTTTGAGGGCGCACGAGAAGAACTGTCTAATAATGGCATGCAGGACGTAGATTATGTTTTATCTACTAGGGAACTCGCTCAAATGATAAAAGAGGCAAACATAGATTTTGTTAAACTAAAGGATGAAGAGTTTGATGATCCTTTTGGACAATCTACTGGAGCTTCAGTAATCTTTGGAGCAACTGGAGGAGTTACAGAAGCTGCGTTAAGAACAGTCTTTGAACTCTTAGCTGGAAAAGAACTAGAGCAAATAGAATTTTCAGCTGTTAGAGGACTTACGGGTATTAAAGAAGCAACTATAGAATTACCTGATGGAAGAAATATAACTGCAGCTGTGGCTCATGGACTTGGTAATGCTAGAAAATTATTAGGGTTAGTTAGAAGCGGTGAAAAACATTATGACTTTATTGAAGCTATGGCATGTCCTGGTGGATGTGTAAATGGTGGAGGTCAACCAATAGTTAATTCACAAATAAGAGAAGAAATTAATATTTCAGGGCAAAGAGCAAAAGCTATATATGATGAAGATAAATCTCTACCTATTAGAAAATCACATAAAAACCCACATATAACAAAAATATATGAGGAGTTTTTAGGGGAACCTAATGGTCATTTAAGCCATAAGTTATTGCATACCACCTATGAAAAAAGAAATAAATTTTAATATTTATCTTTACTTTTTTATCATAATAAGCCACAATTGTCATAACACAAATAAAAGAATCAAGTTTTTTAAACTTGATTCTTTTATTTGTAGTTTTATAAAAAAATGGAGATGTTACTTATGGAACCAATAGCTTTTAATATATTTGGATTACCCGTTGCATGGTATGGTATTTTCATTGCAACAGGAATGATGGTTGGGATTTTATTGGCTGATTTTACTTCTAGGTTAAAAAGTGTTAATTATGATGAACTTTTAAATATTACACTAATATCTTTTCCAGTAGCTATTATTGGGGCAAGAGCATATTATGTAGCATTTGAATTTAATCAATATAAAGATAATTTAATACAAGTATTCAATATACGTCAAGGTGGTCTTGCTATACATGGTGGAGTTATATTTGGTATGATAGCAGCATTACTTTATACAAGGTATAAAAAAGAGAGTCTCTTAAAATTTGCCGATGTGGCAGCACCATCTATAATTATAGGTCAGGCTATAGGAAGATGGGGAAATTTCTTTAATAGTGAGGCCCATGGTGGACCAGTTTCGCAAGGGTTTATAAGTAAATTCCCGGATTTTATACAAAGGGGAATGTTAATAGATGGAGTGTATTATCATCCAACTTTTCTTTATGAATCAATATGGAATGTTATAGTATGTCTAATACTGATTTATTTATTAACAAAAACATTTAAGAGAGGTACTGTGTTTTTTACCTATATAGGGTTGTATTCTATAGGAAGGTTTTTTATAGAGGGACTTAGAACTGACAGTTTAATGTTTGCAGGTTTAAGAGTAGCACAACTAATAAGTTTAGCAGGAATAGCACTATGGATTATATTTATTGTGATAAATTATAAGAAAAGAGATTCTCGTTACTAATTTGTTATTTATTGTTACAACTTATAAAAATAATTATAAATCATGCTTGAGTTAAGTATATTCCACAATAGTATATATATTAAATTTTTAGAAAAGCTTTCAAAAACATTTAAAAAATAACTGTTGAAATTACTACTTATTAATAGTATAATTGTTTTTGTTGCACTACTTGGGTGTACACAAACATTAGAATGATTTATGGAGAGATGTCCGAGTGGCTTAAGGAGCACGCCTGGAAAGCGTGTGTAGGGGAAACTCTACCGAGGGTTCGAATCCCTCTCTTTCCGCCAGTTTATATTTCCGTACTAGCTGGGGAGTTAGCGGTGCCCTGTAATCTGCAATCCGCTACAGCAGGGGTGAATTCCTCGCCTAGGTTATAAGCTGTGTGGTCTGACCTATATAAGTGGCGTTGATAACTGGGCCCCACGCAATGGAAATTCATGAACCCCGTCAGATCCGGAAGGAAGCAGCGGTAAGTGAAATTTTCCGTGTGCCGTGGACCAACCTGGTTTGAGTTAACTGTATAGGTAACGCACATAGTTTATTAATCGAAGCGAGGTGTACGGTCTACAAAAGAATTATAAGATGCCTAATAGGCATCTTTTTTTTTATACTAAACCATCAATTTTTCAAGTAAATATATAACCTTTATAAATATCAACTAATTTTTGGATTTAAATGATATAATTATTTAAAAGAGGTGAAACTTTTGGCGTATAAGGCTTTATATAGAGAATGGAGACCAAAAACTTTTGAAGATGTAGTAGGTCAGGATCATGTGACAATAACATTAAAAAATCAAATTAAAGGCGACAGAATAGCTCATGCATATCTTTTATGTGGTACCAGAGGAACAGGAAAAACCTCAACTGCTAAAATATTAGCTAAAGCAGTAAATTGTTTAAATTCAGACCATGGAGAGCCTTGCAACCAATGTGAAATGTGTAAAAAGATAAATTCAGGAACAGCAATAGATGTTACTGAGATAGATGCGGCATCACATAATGGGGTAGATAATATTAGGGATATAATTGAAGATGTCCAGTATCCACCACAGGAAGCTAGGTATAAGGTTTATATTATAGATGAGGTTCATATGTTATCCATAGGAGCGGTTAATGCGTTCTTAAAAACACTTGAGGAACCACCAAGTAACATAATATTTATATTGGCCACCACTGATCCTCAAAAACTTCCAATAACAATACTATCTAGATGTCAAAGATTTGACTTTAAAAGAATAAAAAGTTCAGATATATTTGAAAGACTTAGAAGAATTGTTACTGAGCAAGGTACTTTTGTTGGCGATGATAGTTTGAAATTAATATCAAGAATTTCTGATGGAGCTATGAGAGATGCTCTAAGTATTCTAGACCAAGCCATATCAATGAATGAAGGCACGGTAGAGTATGATGATGTTATAGATATGTTAGGACTTGTGACGTCTGAGAGTCTTATAATGATCTCAGACAATGTAATAAATAGAGACATTGAAGGGGCAATAAAGGCTGTAAATGAAATAGTATATAGTGGTAAGGATATATATGTATTTATAAAAGACATGACTATTCATATGAGAAACCTTATGATGGTTAAAGTAAGTGACAATGTAGAAGATATTTTAGATATGTCTAGTGAAAACATAGATATTTTAAAAGAGCAAGCGTCTAAAATCAGAGTAGAAGAAATTATGAGGAACATAAAGATACTTCAAGATGCAGAGGAACAAGCTAAATGGAGCAAACAAAATAGAATTTATTTAGAACTTGCAGTTATTAAGATGTGTAAAATAGAATATGACACGTCAAAAGAAGTGCTACTAGCTAGAATAAATAAAATAGAAGAAATAATAAAACAGGGAAAGATAACTGTAGTCTCTGAAAGCGTAACACCAAGAATTTCTGAAGTTAATAATGGTAAAAAAGAAAATAAGTCTAATAAAAAAACAGAAATAAGACCTGTTAAAAAGCATAATGATAATTCTAATTTAACCGTAGATATAGTGAAAAAATCATTTAAGGATGTTTTAGATATGTTCAAAGCACGAAGACATATGGTCATATATGCTTCCTTAATGACAGGAGAAATTGTGGCATGTGATGGAGGTGTAATAGAGCTAGCTTACGAAAAGCAATTTGCCTTTAATAAAATTAGACTTGAAAAAGAACAAAATAGGAATTTAATTGAAGAAATATTCTCCGAAGTATTAAAAGAAGAAGTAAAAATAAAATATACTGTAGAATCTGATGAAAAAAAACAGGTTAAATCACCTGAGGATATTTTAAGAGAAACATTTGGAGAAGAGCTTGTTGAGATATTAGATGAATAAATAAGAATAATTATAAAAATAAATATTTATGGAAATAATTATACTTATTAGTATATAATAATATAGAAAAGGATTAATAGATTCTAGAATCTATTAACCACAAATATAATGATATTAACTTTAATAACTAATAAATAGGAGGTAACAATTATGGCAAAAGGCGGATTACCAGGTATGGGTGGAAATATGGGTGGTTTGATGAAGCAAGCTCAAAAGTTTCAAAAGCAAATGGAAGATATGCAAAAGGGTTTAGAGACCAAGGAATACGTGGCATCTGTTGGTGGTGGAGCAGTAACTGCTATAGCTAATGGAAAGAGGCAACTTGTTGACGTAAAGATAAAACCAGAAGTAGTAGATCCAGACGATGTTGAAATGCTCCAGGATTTAATTATGAGCGCTTGCAATGAGGCGTTAAAGAAGGCGGAAGATGAAACAAGTAGTGAAATGGGTAAACTAACAGGTGGATTAAATATGCCAGGAATGTTCTAGTAAACAGTAGTTTAACAGATATACAGTTAAGAGGTGACCAAATTGGAGTTCTATCCAGTAGCAATAGAAAAACTTATAGAAGAATTTGCTAAACTTCCTGGTATAGGAAAAAAAACCGCTCAGAGGCTTGCATTATTTGTTCTAAACCTTCCTAAGGAAGAAGTAGAGGAATTTGCTGGTGCACTGGTTAAAGCAAGAGGAACTCTAAAATTTTGCTCTATATGTGGAAGTTTTGCAGATGCAGACCCCTGCGCAATTTGCTCTAATCCAAATAGGGATAAGAGTATCATATGCGTTGTTGAAAATCCAAAAGATATTATGACTATGGAAAAAGTAAGGGAATTTAATGGGGTTTACCATGTTCTCCATGGGACAATATCTCCTATGGCAGGCAGAGGTCCTGAAGATATAAAGTTAAGGGAACTTATAAGAAGGATTAATGGAGAAGTGCGTGAAGTAATAGTAGCAACTAATCCAAACATAGAGGGCGAAGCTACAGCTATGTATATATCAAAAATATTAAAACCACTGGGGGCAAAAGTTACAAGGATTGCACATGGTATTCCAGTTGGTGGAGATTTAGAGTACATAGATGAAGTAACTCTCTCTAAAGCTTTAGAAGGAAGAAAAGAAATATAGAATATTACTCCTGTTTTATGTCAAGAATTTAGAAAGGACATAAAATGGGAGGTTTTTATTATTAATAGGAAAAAAATAATTGAAATATTATTTGCAACTTCAAAATATACCGACGATCAGAAGGATATTATTATTGGGTTAGAAGCAGCTAAGCTTGAATGGGAAAACTCGAAAAAATATTTTGAGGTTGCAGATGATCCTAAACTGATAGACTATGCAATTTATAGAGAAGATCAGTCAAAAGCTAAATATATATATTTTCTATTAGAAGCTAAAAGAAAATGTGTAACCATTGATGCTAGTTACATGATCGAAGAAATTGGTGCTATTAACGAATGATTTTTTTATTTTATTGCTGATACACTGATATATATTAGTAACAAAACATATACATAATATATTAAAAACTTAAAATTAGGGGGACTTAGATATGGAGTTTGCGTTATATTTTTTAATCGCTATAGTAGCAATGGTAATTGTGGTCAAGCTATTTTCGTGGCCGCTAAAAATGCTAGGGAAGCTAATAATGAACGGTGTTTTTGGTGTCTTACTTTTGTTGCTTGTTAATTTTATAAGTCAGTATGCGGGGTTTAAGGAAATATTCATTGAAATTAATGCTATAACGGCACTTATTGCTGGATTTCTAGGAGTGCCTGGAGTAATATTTTTAATGATTTATAATTTAATAGTGTAATATTATTATAGTAGCAGTTGTTTATATCAAAAATAAAATTAGATTAGAGTAATATGATTTAAGTAGTTAGAGATATATTACTCTATTTTTTTTTGCTAAATAAAAGTTCTAGTATTAGTATATTTGTAGATGGTTGTGGAGAATACTTACTATATATAGTAAATGTACATATCATTACAATATAGAAAGATAGAGTTATTGTATGATACTTACAATATGAGAAATAACTATCCTGGTGTATCAATACAAGGTATATAGAGATAAAGTTTAAAAATCCAAGAATACACAACCTGTTTTATTTTAATTGCGCTAAATGATATTATGCCAGGAATTATATATGATAAGATATTGCATGTCGCTTCTTATAAGAAACGATACATTTAAATTTAGTTGGAAAGCTTCGTAAGATTTTCTTGAAAAACATTAGAAAATTAGTTGACAAAACCACACTAAACTGATAAAATTGTAGAAGTCGTCTTATGATGACAAATGAAATTGGTCTTTGAAAATTAAACAGAGAAATAGGTAAAGATAGCAAAATTATATTTTGCTAAACCAGTTAATTACTTTAGTAAAAAGAAGTAAAATTTTAGTCGTAAGACTAAATAGTATGTAATGAGCTTGAGTAACAACTTAACAGTTGTCTCAGATTATTCATTTCAAACTAAAAGTGTAAACTTTTAAATTGAGAGTTTGATCCTGGCTCAGGACGAACGCTGGCGGCG
>NZ_JAENWM010000162.1 GCF_016650035.1 Clostridium sp. | reverse complement strand
CTACGGCTTTTTTAAAATAATGTGTAAAAAAGTCTTTTTGTTATGCCTATAATTAATTTGAGTATAATTCGTTATCCAGATACATATTATTATTTCCTAAATGTGGATATTGTTAATTATTGTTTTCCGACTATACTCTTATAATATTATAATTAATTATAAAAGCCTAAACCGATGCAATTATAGTATAATCCATATTTTCCTAAAACTCCATAATAAGTTGCAATGCCAATGATTCCTAACCACATATGAAGTTTTTCCCTCTCCAAACCCAAATCTATATATTCCCCTTTCTTTAATTAAATGTTTTTCTTTATATGTTGCCTGATTTTTGGCTACCTTTTTTATATGCTATATAATTATAATATAAAATAAAAAAAGAAGACTTATTTACCCTCTTCAATAAGCTTAATGTATTTATACAAACATGTCCTGGATATGTCGCACATTCTAGCACATTCACTCTTATTTATCTTACCTTTCTTTAATAGTTCATAAAATTTTACTACTACCACTGGAATATCTTCTATAGTAGTTTTAGGCCTACCTAATAACTTCCCTTTAGCTTTAGCATTAGCCAAACCACTTTTAACTCTTTGGCTTATCATGTTACGTTCTATCTCTGAGAACACACCCATCATTTTTAACATTCCTTCCGTCATTGGGTCTAATTCTTTTATGCAATCTACAATAAAATTTCCTAACACTAATTTGATTTTTTTAATTTTAGCTAATTCTATAATTTCACATAATTGTTTGGTGCTTCTGGTTATTCTGCTAACCTCTGTTGCTATTATAGTGTCACCCTCTATAACTTTATCTAATAACTTATTAAATTCTACTCTGTCTATTTTAGTGCCACTTGCATATTCCAAATATATATTCTTAATAGTAACCCCTACTGCCTTTAATTCTCTTGTCTGCCTTGTTATATCCTGTTTAATATTATCTGTGCTACATCTTGCATATCCATATAACATATATTCCCCATCCTTTTAACTACACTCTCATTATGTAGTATGCCTTTTATACGAAACTGTATACAAAATGGTGTAGATATTTTCAACTACATATTTCAAGATAAAAGTATCTTATAACTCTTATAAATGAACTGAAAATTAATCATAGCTGAAGTATTTGATGTGTAGTC
Organism: Clostridium sp.; assembly: GCF_016650035.1. GTDB lineage: Bacteria > Bacillota > Clostridia > Clostridiales > Clostridiaceae > Clostridium_AD. The sequence goes on along the minus strand of NZ_JAENWM010000162.1, from coordinate 2,519 downwards.
AAAAAATAAACAATTTTGAGGTACTAACAAGTTGGAAATATGATATGTTTTTTTACCCGCTCTAAGGAATTAACAATACTTTATTGTATAATATAGTTAATAAGTTGTTTCATCTTGGTAATTTTAAGCGTCTTAAGAGAGAATAGGAGGGTTTATATGTCTTTATTTCAACATGCGATAAGAGGAATGTTTTATATAACAACAGCTGTATTTACAATATATATTTTTTCATTGTTTATAAAACCAAGTAAAAGTGGTAATTGGATACTTTGGTATAATACTCTTTCACAAAAAGATCAAAAAAAATATGATCCTGTCATACTGCTGAATAGGATACAACGGATTTTGCTATTAATTTCAATTGTGGGAGCAGTTGGTTTAGTTTTATCTATATTTGTAAATGAAATTTTTAAAATACCAGCAACTATATTAATATTTGCAATTCTTATTATGTCTCTTCCATATACTTCATTAAGACATGCTTTGATTGATAAAGATAAATAAATAATATATGGATATAAACTAACGACGCATCATTCATAACGGACGACATAAGTAGTAATTTAGAATTCGCTTATGATGGAATGAATATACATATCTAAAAATAATGTAAAATCATTTTTAGATTTCGAGTCATGATATTATTATAGTAAAGGGGGTGATATCTTGAAGGATACAGCATTAATTTTTACAAGAATTCTTTTTATACTATTTGCAATTGGAACTATAATTTTGCTTTGGATGGTTTACAAAGATATAGACAATAGCATTGCTTTCAAATTTGGAATTGGCTATTTATTCTTAACTTTATTTTTGCTTTTGTACGTTCCTATTATTACTATTCTAAATTTAAGAAAATTAAAATGGGTTGAGATAAGGAAAAGGCTGTTTAAGTTTATTGCTTTGTTTATTTTATTTAGTGCTTTAAACTATATTTCTGATTGTGTTTTTAGACATTCAAACATAGATTTATTTAGAGTGTTTTCTAATGCAGCAGGTTTTGCTTTTGGTATCACTTTTATTGATGTTATTTTCTTAAAAAAAGGAAGAGAATTATATTAATAGAAGACACAACTTTCTTTACGGACGACATAAGTAGTAATTAATTGGATGTAATATATAAATCATCTTAAAATTTTAATAAATTCTTATATTCTATGCTCAATCTCTCTCTGCTTTGCAATTATCGAATGCTCTTGCTCTTCTCAAATTGAAATATTATTTCTATTTGTAGTTAGCTGGAAATTTTGTGAATTTATTAATAAATGATAATGCTGATAATTCGATTCTGGTAATAAATTCATTTATATCTTTACATTTAATTTTATTACGTAAAATTAAGAGCCAGTAATGAGCAAAATAAACTCATTACTGACTCTCCATTTATAAATGTTTATCAGCATTATATGTTGATAAACATCTTAAAACAACTTATAAAGGTACTTATAACTAGTGTTATTTTTTCACTATTTTAAATTAAGCTTAGCAAAAGCCTCCGCCATAGCAGAATTACCAGAATTCACAGGTTCATCTTTCTTATTCTGCTGATTCAAAAACTTATTAACATCCTTTTTATCTAAAGAACTCTTTTCTTTATCTCGACGCTTAGTAAACGCTGAAAGTTTTTCTCTATAGCCACAACCACAAACGAAAATCTTATTGTCGCCATCCCCTCTAATCTCCATTTTCTTGTGACAAGTAGGACAACGTGCATTTGAAACTTGTGAAACTCCCTTACGATATCCACAGTCTCTATCAGGACATACAAGCATTTTACCCCTTTTGCCATTAACCTCAAGAAGATACTTACTACACTCAGGGCATTTAACTCTTGTAGCGTTGTCATGTTTGTATATTTCGGAGGATGCTGCAACGGTCTTCACAAGCTTAACTGCATATTCTCTCATATCCTTTACGAAATTCATGGAATTAGCTTTTCCTTTACTTATAAGTTGAAGCTGTTTTTCCCACTTAGCGGTAAGCTCTGGGGATTTTAATTCTTGTGGTACTAACCCTATTAGTTGTATTCCTTTTGAGGTAGGAAAAATATCTTTACCTCTTCTCTCCATATAGAAAATATTAAATAATTTTTCAATAACATCTGCCCTTGTTGCAGAGGTTCCTAGGCCTGAGGTATTATCCAAGGCTTCCCTTAAACTATCATCCTGAATATCTTTTCCTGGATGCTCCATAGCTGTTAGAAGCGTCGCTTCATTAAACCTTGCAGGTGGCTTGGTTTTCTCATTTTGTGATTTAGCTAAAGTAAGTTTAACCGCTTCACCTTTTTTTATTTCTGGAAGTGATTGATCTTTTTCTTCACTGCCCTCAGAACTGCTTATTTCTTTCCAGCCCTTAGATTTAACTATTTTTCCTTTTGCGGAAAAGCTTTCACCCTTAACATTTATTTTCACAGTAGTTTGCTCATACTCAAAAGCTGGGCTTAGAACTTCTAAGAATCTTTTTATAACTAAGTCATAAATGCTTTTTTCTTCTTTGTTTAGTCTTGATAAATCTACATG
>NZ_JAENWM010000129.1 GCF_016650035.1 Clostridium sp. | reverse complement strand
TTTAACTTTTTCAGCTTCAGCTACCTTATTACTTATAAAACTAAATCTACCTCTTGAAGTATCCTTAGAAATAATTCCCTCAGGAACCTGCGCCAACATTTGCGCTGTGCCAAGGTCATCCATAGGAATATTAGGAGTATAAAGAGCATTAATATCTTTATAATCATAATTTTTATTTTTCTTAAGATTCAAATACATACATAAAAATCTATTTCTATTTTTAACAATGTTTTTATGTGCCTTTTCTTCAAGCTCACACTTATTTTCAAGTGCAATAAGCCTGGACCTTAATGCAATACCACTTAAATTTGAGACCATACCCTCGTTATGATTTATATGGCAAGAAATTTGATACATTGTATCCACATAACGATCTAAAGTATTTTGCACAAATGTATCATTGATATTTTTTATTAACCACTGAATTGTACTATCTTTGTCTTTAGCGTTTAACATACCTTTTTCTTTCATGTCAGGAAGTAACTTAGGATCCATTTCACAACCGGTAAATACTAAATAGGCACTTCTAAAATCACTTATTTCATTACCAATATCACTAAAATTAGTTTCAAAAGCATCCTGAAGACCTTTAACATCACCGTACAGACTATCATGATATTCTTCAAATGTTAATACTCCAACACTCACAGGAACCTCTCCGAATATGTTCCAGGTAGGGTTTTCTATTTCATTAAACTTACTATCAAAATGATAAATATAATTATCTGTATATACATCTATATATTGATTAACTGTATCAAAATCATTTTTGAATGAACGAATAAAAAATAAAACCTTACCTGAGTTATCTGTATAAGCATATCCATCAGTAGGTTTTACAATCTTACTGCAAAAATCAGTATTTTCATCTAAATAATAGATTTCATATATTTTAGTAAACACCAATAAGTACTTCATTAGGTCCGGATCATGCAATTCATTCCAATGTGCTGTATAATATTCAATATCTTTAACTATATCCTTGTTATCACTCTTGGACTCATACGTTATATCATTTCCAACAGTATAACTGACCTCTTCTTTGATGAATTTCTTCATATAATTTGTATTTGTCTTAATATTGGATCTCTCAGTTATAAATTTATAATTTCTCATAGCGTCGGTGTCCCCGCAATAGTACCTATACATTTTTTCATGTATATAACGGTTTGCGTTATATTGCCCATAAATTTTCTTAACCAATTTTAAATGTTCAGGGTTCCGTAAGTTTAATCCTATTTGCTTTTTAAATAACCTTTTTAACAGTTCACTAAAATTCATTTGTACACCTCCTTATAGGCCCAAAGCTCTTCGGTCCATTACTTTAACAATACTTACTACTTTTATATCATTTATTCTATTGGCAAATTCAGCAGTAATGTCGGGCGCATCATCATGGGAAGAAAAGTTCTGCCCTGCAAAATCCATAATTTGATCTTGAAACGGAACATCTTCAGAGTTAAAAATTATACGACCATTATTTACATCAGAAACAATAGTACTGATTTTTTCATCCTTATTTCTATTCTGTGTTTCATTTATATAAATGAAATCCCTTAACTTAAGGACCTCATCTAATGCTATTAATTCTTTTAGCTTAATTACATCTACACCCATATAGGTATTTTTTTCAATATATATGTGAGTTATATCTTTATAATCAGTTAAAAGCTTGAGCGCATGCTTCATATAACCATCAAACTCAATTTTTAATATTTCAGCCTTACGAGCATATTTAAAACCGTTACTAGCTAATGATCCAACTAAGAATCCATAAAAATCCTCGGTCTTTTTATTTTTATTATCAGTACCGGCTGGATCCATACATAACATTGTCTTAGTGAAATTATGATTTTCTATTTCTTCAGGAGTTTGAGTTATTATAGATTTAAAGTTTTTAACACCAATTTTACTGGCATCATTCTGCAATTCCTGTTTAAAACTAATTTCATCTACATAATAAGCGATCGCAAGATCACAGCAGTTCCATTTATCAGGCCATGAAATAGGATATTGCATTTCTGCTTCGTGCTGATAATAAAATTCTTTAGCAGCTGCTTTAGCATCCTCATAAATATCACTAAAATACATTTCTTTAAATCTGGCCCATAATCCAGTAGTGTATAATTCATCTACATCATCTACTAACACAGCTTTTCTAGTAATACATTTGTATTCTTTGTCTTTAAGAATCCTACTCATAAAGCAATCTCTATGTAAGATGGTTCCCAAAACAATAAATTTTGTGGCCATTTTAATTTTAGCGCCATTCCTGTAAACTGCTTCATCACCAGCAAACTTCGCATCATCCATCCAAGTTCTATATTTCTTATCCCTTGACTCCTGAGTAATAATATTTTCCTTGCCTTGATAATCATCAGCTATAATACAAAAAGGACGGTCATTTTTGTATTTTTTACCTCTAATACTTGATGTTGAGGATATAGCTTGCACTTTAGTGTTATTAGTCAACTCTAGTTCGAGCTTATTGACCGTATAATTTCGTGTGTCTACTAATTTACCAAAAGCACTTATAATATAAGTGTTCTCTTCAAACGCTTGCCTTGTAGTACTGAGGAAGTCGGTTGCATCTTGTTCAGTTTTACCACACACCAATGTATAAGGTGATAACCCATAGGCATGAAGCCATGTGGATATAGCAAAGTCAAAAATCGTAGTTTTAGCACTTCCCCTAGGTTCAGCAGCTGCAAATTTATCAAACTTATCTTTTATAAATATATTTTCAGCTTCTTCCCATAACTCATAATGCATAGGAGCTAACTCCCTAGCTGTATTATTGGGTTTAGGAGTGAAAGTATCTTGTAAAAAATACTTACAGAAAAACTCTATCGAGCGTTTACCTACTGACCAAGCGAGCCCCCTTAAACCAAATAAATTATCTTTATTATTCATCAACAATTCTTTAGCCTTTTCAGGATTATACATTTTTTTAAGTGCTACATATAACATTTTTCGGTTTTCTTTACCTTCATCATAGCTCAATCAATCACCTACTTAATTCTAAAGTATTTCCTATCTCTTTTTAATTTTCTATTTGTATCAAAATAATTATTAATTAATTTCGCTATGATGTACTCTACTATTAACCCTGGCATAACTATCATGCTTCATACATTCTCGCATATCAGCATAACTATCAAGCGTAAAGTCTAAAAGCTCGCATCCATGTTCCTTTTTGCATTTGTTTATTGGAGGACAGTCGCAAACAACCTCATCGTTTTGCCACTGCGTATATAATTTAATTTTCTTCATATACCACACCACCTAAAAATTATTATAAAAAAAATAATTATTGTGCCTACCCTTGAAGCTAAAAAAATATTATAAAAAATTGTATAGCCTAATCCCACGATTTCAGGAAACCCCTAAATTAGAAGCATACCCCTATAAATACGATCTTATTATTTAATTATTTTGCTTGATTATCTATGCATAAACCATAAAATAGACTGCATAAAACACTAAATGATGTCGTTATTCTTATTAAATTAATAACATTGTGGCTATCACTACGTTGTAGCCTATTATAAATGTCGTGAAAGTTTCATTTCATGACATTAATATCTAGTACATATTATGTTCGTACCTTTGTTCGCATACATTGTCGCTGTTGCTGTGTATCAAACAGTTGCTGCACTACCTGCATCAACGATGTTATTCGGTGTCAAACTCTTTAATCTCCTGGTCCAATACGTCTGTATCAACGTTGTCCTTAGTATCTCTACCATCATCTATGCTTATCTTAGTTGTATTAGGCATAGTCTTACTTAATAGAGCAAGCCTAGCATCTAACTCAATCTTCTTATTGGTAGTGCTATCAGCCAGGTCTATCAGTGCCTGTGCATTCTTTGGCGCATAGGCTGTGATTATCTGTATTGTGGAGGAAATAAACTCCTGTTGACACCTGCCCACCTCAGCCTTAAATTCTTCCAATTCTATCCATTTATAAATAGTATTCCTGGTAACACCTGCTTTCCTCGCCATATCGCTAATATTCCCGCCTATTACCTTTGATTCTATTGCCTTAACCTGTCTCTCATCTAACATCTAATCACCTCCTATATAGTGAACACACGCAATAAAAGGAGCCCCAGTTGTCCACCAGTGCTCTTCTATCTCTTGATAATTCTTAATAATACTATCATACTCCTTTAAATGTGATATTAGGTGATACACTTTTTAAGAATTTATCATGTTTTGATCTTACTGTAATAGTTGCATAACCCATATTTATACCAACATCTTGCCATGTCAATCCTCTAACATATCTGTGTGAGAGTATTTGCCTTAAATCACTATTGTCTAAACTGTAGATATATTCTGTTAGCCTGTCCTTTTCTTCCACCAGCTCAATCATTTTATGGTTTAATCTATTCTGTATTCTCTTAACCTTATGCTCATAACTTTTAATATCATATCCCTCTATCATAATATTGTGCTGTGTATAAGGAAAATTTATACTTGATCCAGTTACAGAATCTATTGCATACTCTGGCTCAATACTTTCTAGTTCTCGTTTAATCTGTTCAATTTCAGCTATAATCTTTTGTAGCTTTGATAACTCCTCTTTTGTCACTTACTCGCCTCCTTTGATTCTTGCTTTTACAGCTTCAAGTAATGTATTCTGATTTATTTCTTTGTTACCCAAAGCTCGCATAACATCCTCATCTACAGTATTTTTACAAACTATATGATGGACAACTACAACTTCCTTTTGGCCTTGTCTGTGGAGTCTTGCATTAGCCTGAAGATAGCTCTCCAGAGACCATGTAAGTCCAAACCATATTATTATGTTTCCGCCATATTGTAAGTTAAGGCCATGACCTGCTGAAGCTGGATGAACTAAAAGTATTGGTATTTCTCCACCATTCCATTTTTTTATATCGCTAGAGTCTTTTAATCCAATAGCCTTTAATTTCTTAGTTTTTAAATAACTAACTATTCTATCGTAGTCATGTCTGAAGCTATAAAAGATTAATACTGGCTTACCATTTGCAGCTTCTATAAGATCTAATAATACTTTTAATTTTTCCTCATGTATTTCTACTACTTCTTTTGTTTCTGAATATATTGCTCCATTAGACATTTGTAATAATTTATTTGTAAGCACTGCTGCATTAGCTGCTGTTATATCATTTTCATCAAGCTCTATAATTAAATCCTTTTCTAGTTTCTTATACGTAGCTCTAACATCTTTAGGTAGATTAACATTTATTATATTATCTACTCTTTCAGGAATATCTAAATAATCCTTTGACATCATGCTTATACATATATCACCTATCTTATTATGAATTGCATCCTCTGATCCATCTTTTAGTTTCCAGTCATAAACTATATAACCATTTTGTCTACCAGGTGAAAAATATTGTTGCTTAAAGCCTGTTATGGTTTTACCTAACCTATCACCACCATCTAGGAGATATAATTGTGGCCATAAATCTATTAAACTATTTGGTGCAGGTGTCCCAGTGAGTCCTACTATTCTTTTAAAATAAGCTCTTACTTTCTTTAAAGATCTAAATCTATCTGCCTTGGCTGATTTAAAAGAACTTAGCTCGTCTATAACACACATGTCAAAGGGCCACTTATCAAAGTACTCTTTAACTAACCAGGTTACATTTTCTCTATTGGTAACGTAGATGTTAGCAGGCCTGTTTATTGCTTGTACCCTTTGCTTAGGTGTTCCTAATACTTTAGATATTTTTAAATGACTCAGATGATCCCATTTCTCTATCTCAGTACTCCATGTATCTTCTGCTACTCTAAGTGGTGCAATAACTAAAACTTTCTCTACATCTCCCAGAAACAATAAAACATCTATTGCGGTTAAAGTTGTTATTGTCTTCCCAAGACCCATATCTAGTCTCAAAGAAACAAACCGGCAGCTTGGTGATCAAGTACATGCTCCATTGCATATTGTTGATAGCTATGTGGGTTATATTTCATATTACCACCTCCTCGATAAGTTCTTTTATTTTTTTAACCGAATCTATACACCTAACATCAAAACCTAAATTCCTTAATTCTTTTGCTCTAAATATTTGGAGTGGTTTTAGTTTCTCACCTGGTGCTTTAAGTTCTACAAATATAATCTTTCCTCCAGGTAAAAGTACAATCCTGTCTGGCTCTCCTGACGATCCTGGACTAACAAACTTTAATGATTTACCACCTATTTTCTCTACTTCATCCTTAAGTCTTTTTTCAATTCTGGATTCTAGCATTTTTCTTCATGTTCTCTTAAACATTTTGAACACATGAAAAAATCACTTCTTTTATCGTAAAATACTGATTCTTTAGTTTTACAATTAATACACTCTTCCTTGCCTGTTGCCCATTCTCCATCTTCATATATCTTTGTTTTTACTTTATTTTTCAATGTTTTTTACCTCCTAATATCTGTATAGTGGTAACAGTGGCAACCTAAAGCCCCTACATATATATATATTAGGTGTATTAGGGTGTATATATAGTGTATTAGTAACTATATATATATAATAAGTAAATAGGTTACCACTGTTACCACTAATACTATCTAACCCTTGCTATACCTAATTTAAAAAGTGATAACCCCCTGTTTTTTGGTTGCCACAGGTTACCACTGTTACCACTAATTCAATAAAAGAGTGGTAACCTTTTTTTAAAAAGTGGTAGCTTATAATTTTGTTTGAAAATCTATTATACTTTTTGTCATCTCCATTGGTGGTAAATTGTAAAAGCTTCCACTATTTTTTAATCTTCTCTTAATACCTTTATTTAAAAGTATTATTTTTAGACTTTGTTTGGCTTGACCTTTTAGCCTGTCCGACAAATTTAAACTGCTTATTATATCAGAGAATTTATAATCCTGCCATTGCTCCTCAGGAGCGTCCCAATTTAATCTATCCTCTATTAATTGCTCTAATTCATCTACCTCCAGGTGTAACCCTTGTTGATGCTCTGCTAACAATTTCTCATCTTGGGTAAGGAATATTTTTTCGCCTTTTTTATATAAACGGTATGCCTCTGCCCAAATTTGGTCACATTCCTTATCTAGATCACCCCATATATCCTTTTTGCCTGTAAATACATCTATGGGCCAAAATCTCCTATTTCCGGTTTTATCTTTTAAAAATTCCGAGCTATTCGTTGTACCTGCATAAAGCCATTGAATAGGTGTGTGAGATGACCTTTTTCCATACGCTAACCGTGCATTGAATTCAGTTTTTGTTAAGAAATGCTTTATCTCTTCTGCCTCTGTTTTTCTCATACCAGCTAATTCCCCAAACTCTGCTATAAATTTACCTTGCATAGTTTCAATAACAATTTTATCATCCATAGCTTTTAATGAGTCTGTAAACCAATCATTGCCGGCTAATTTTTCAAGGAAAGTACTCTT
>NZ_JAENWM010000136.1 GCF_016650035.1 Clostridium sp. | reverse complement strand
CAATTATATGTCACCTGATGAGTTTGAAATAGCCTATAAAAAAGCAAATAAACTTAATGTATCAATCGCAAGTTAAATTTAAGGGGATTACTAATAACTTTCTCATTTTAATTTGTACTTTTTATTGACATAGGACCAAGGTGATAAATATACTTCACAGGTTTTTAATGATGCAGCTACAAAATTTGGTATAAGTGCAAGTGAAGCAAAAGCAAAATGGGATAAGATAGACTCAAATAATAATAAATAACAAACAAAATACTTTAGTATAGAGTAGCAAATAAAATATACTTTAGGTATATAATAAATTAGGGCGATTGAAGGGTGTACTGTTAACTTCATAATGTACCTACATTTACTAGATGACATACTAGATATGATGTACATTGTTACTTCTAAAATCCAATGAACTAATCATCATTTTATAGCTGCACTCTCTTGAGTTTTTGGAGTAGTTCTCATTTTTCAAGTTCTTCAAGTAATAATTTATATTTTATTTTAAAAACAAGGACACACTAACTAAAACAGAATCTGAACATTTAGGTAAATGAGCAGTAGAATATACTCCTGCTCATTTACTTGTTAATATGTATCAGAAAACTTTTTATTTTTCTGATGGTATTTGAATTTTAATTTTACTATAAATTGTCTCTCCATCATTATATAACTTAGGTGTCTCCTTAGAATAAAATTCATAAGTACCGCTTGGTGATATGGAGTAATTGTATAACTTATCACATTTTTCATATAAGATTAAAAGCATATCATATGTTTTAATAAATTCAACAGGAGGATTTTGTAGTTTCTGCATGTTTCCTATTATGCTATTTTTATTTCTAACTACTTCTTCTAATACCCCATTTGCTCTATTTTCTTCAGATACCTTATCTAATTCTTTACTAAAATCTTTGTTGCTATTAATTGCATTACCCCATACATCTGAGTAGTTTGAGCATCTAAAATATGCAAACATCATTAATGTTTTTATTTCAGACGATGTTTGGCTAAAAGCTTTTCTGTATTCATTGAATTTAGTTTTAGCTTCTACAAATTCAGCATTATTTTTCTCTTCTATTTTCTGCAATTCTACTAATTTTTGTTCTTCTATTTTTCTTTCATTTGTTTTTTTTGTGTATTGAATATACCCAATACCTACTAGAGAGAATGTTAATAATAGAGCCATTAATATTCCAGTAATTTTCCTCATATTTTTAATTTTATTAATCCAATTAATTATTAACTTGGTTTTAACTTCAGCCGCATTAGAAAGAGTATTAAAGTCAATGTTACTATTTATTGCTGCTATTATGGCATTATATTGTTCCCGTTTTTTATCATCAATTAAGGTTTCATATGCTAAGTCTAACATGCCTATTTTCTCTTTATTAATTTCACTATTTTCTATACCATACTTTCCTTTTAAAATTCTGTATGCACTTTCAATTACTTCTTTTGACGAATACATACTTACTTCAAGAATATCATAATAGTTCAACACTACCCCTCCAATCTATTAGTAATTAACATTTATTGGTCAACACGCTTACATAAATATCATCATATATAATTTCCACAATTACCACCTCCCCATTAATTCATATTCATATTCATATAATTATCTCTTATATCTGTGTCCACAGTTTGCACATACAAACTCTATTTTGTTTGCACCTATTGCTCCACCTACTAATCCAACAGGCCCAAGTATTAATCCACCAGCTGCTGCTTTACCTACTCCAAATCCTTTTTTTACTGGCGTTACGCTTTGTGAAGTACATTTTGGACAATAAGCAATATGGTTATGGTTCAAATATGCAAGTCGTTCATTTTTTTCATTAACCTCGTCACTATCTCTATTTTTGATTACAATAGCGAGTTTTCGTTCTAATTCTATTCTATCTTCTTTGGTAATACCATGTTCTATATCATATTTATCCTGTGCTGCTTGAAGTTTTCTCTTTACAACCAAATTTTGGTTAACATTATTTGTTGGATTTCCAGACGCTATTGCTAGTATTAATACTACAACTACTATTATTATAAAAATCATCATATTAATATACCCCCCCGATTAATACTTGTTATAATAATTAAAAACAGGTAACGATTACTATTATTAATTTAACATTGTAATTATTCTATAAAAATACATTATATCCTTTATTTGCGAATCTGTTATTTATATATATATTAATTTAACTTCAATTTTTTTTCACCTAGAAAAATCACACAAAAGTGTTGCCCACTTTTTAGTTCTTTTAAATTCTTTTAAGAAGGCTTAGAAATAGCCATTTCTTTCCCTAAGTAGTAGTAGTAGTAGTAACTAGTAATGCTTATTACGAAAAGTAAAGCACTAATTAGAAGTTCAGTCATAACGTATAAAAAACAAGTTTCTCAATTCAGTATACTTAGATAGAGAAGTAAGTTCATCTTCAACAGAAAGACAATAAATTATAAATGATACTGATGAAATAATTGGGAATATGTTCGCAAGATAATAATTAAGTTTACTTGGTATGTTTTTACTATGTATTTACATTACAATGTGCATTAAAATCTAGCAACACACCAAAACCTAGGACAAAACTTAAAACAACTCCAGAATGTGCACAAAGTAAAAGAAAATAAAAAGCCTGGATTAGTTTAAATACTAATCTCAGGCTTAATGTCTTGCACCTCAAATTTCATCAGGTGTTCATATATTCCACTCTAATTCCATTCCATCTTTAAATACAAATGTTATTTTACCCTCAGTATTTACAACTACCTTGTCAACAGTACTCTTCCATAGCTCCCCATCAAACTCCGCTACCAGATCTTCTCTTTGCTCAAGATCTTTAATAAAAGCTACAAAGTTTTCTTGCTTAGCTCTTCGTTCAAGATGCTTTTCATTTATCCTCTCAATCCCATTTTTTATATTTTCATATCGCTCTGCTAAGGCTTTGTAGCGTTCTTCATATTTGGCTTGATCTAAAGCACTATTGGTGTTTTCCTGAACACATTTTTGGAGCAGTCCATTAACAACTTCAGTCTCACTCTGTAGCTTTACACTCTCCTTATCAAACTTTGATGTATCAGTCAAGGCTTGAATTATAGCTTCGTAGCCTTGTAATATTTCTTTTTTTTCAAATAGGCTATTAAAGGCATTAAGGAATACTTGTTTTAAAGTACCTCGTAAAAATGAGGTGTGCCACACTTTTTTACCATTTTTGAATTTTGCGTTACACTGCCAAATCACTTTGCGGTATTTACTGGTGGAGTGCCATACCTTACTCCCGTAGAAACTATTTGTTATAAGCTATACTGCTATTTTATATTTATGTAATAACTTAAATGTATCTTATATAAAATAATTACTAAACCATATGTTCTTCATCAAAAAACACCCGTAAGAAAAGCAAACTCTGCTAATCCTACGGGTATTCCTATATCAATCATTCAATTATATATTTACTGTTGCTCCAGCTAGAAATATTACCGCTACTCTGCCATCAAGTCCTATCTTAATATGATCCAAAGTTTTCAGCATCAGCTCATATGGCATCTTATCAATTGTCCCTATACTACTTTTGAGCCTAATTAATTCAGCTAGTCTGTATTTTTCAAGCACACCTTTATCACTTTTAATGTGCTGCCACTCCTCATTTTCTACAAGCTGATTCCATGCCTTTATAAACATTTCCACTGGAACAGCATCTTTCATTCTCATTCCATTACAGCACATCCCTGGCTCGACTGGTGAATATCTCCCTGCTCTGTATCTCTTGCAACACCAATAATATTCACCTTTGTCTTTTGCTCTACTTGATTCTCTTCTAACTAAAGTATGTCCACAGTGCTTACAAATCAGTTTCCCACAAAAGGGTAGTTCCTTACTGTGCTGATGATATTTGTTCATTCTATGCTCCTTAATAAATCCAGCTTGTCTTTCAAACTCAAGCTGGACACATTCCCAGGTATTTTTATCTATAATCGCAGGGTGCGTATCTTCGTAATAAAATTTTGGTAAATCTCCATTATTTTTTGCTCTGCGCTTTGTAAGATAATCTGTATTATATGTCTTTTGAAAAAGTGTATCCCCTTTATATTTTTCATTAGTTAGTATCTTTTTTAGTGTACTCCAGCTCCATACTAAATTTCCACATTCAGTAACAACTCCATCTTCCGTAAGATGCTCTGCTATTTTATAGTACCCATACCCATCAAGAAACTCCTGATATATTCTTCTAACAGTAACTGCCTGTGTTTCATTAATTATAAGATTACTTGCTTCATCCTTTTCATATCCAAAGAACTTCCCACTTGGTATGCTTTGTATGCAACCTTTTTCATATTTGCGGCGTATTCCCCATTTTACATTCTCTGATTGATTTAAACTTTCATTTTGTGCAACAGCTGAAATTAAAGTTAGAAGAACTTCTCCTGCACTTGTTTTTGTATGGATATTTTCTTTCTCAAAGAATACATCTACTCCTAGCGCCCTAAGTTCTCTTATACTATTTAAGCAATCCAGAGTATTGCGCCCGAAGCGAGACAGGCTTTTTGTAATAATCATATCAACTTTGTTTTCTCTAGCATCCTGCATAAGCCTATTGAACCCTTCTCTTTTTTGAAGGTTAGTTCCTGAGATACCTTTATCCGTGTAGATACCAGCAAAATCATAATCAGGGTTTTCTATAATATATTTCTTAAAATATTGAACTTGTGCATTGTAGCTTGCTATCTGTTCATCACTGCTAGAAGATACTCTACAATATGCAGCTACCCTTAATTTCTTTGAATTATTCTCCGTTGTTCCTGGATCTATAGTATTCGGTAACGGGTATAATACGGAAACTCTTTTCGGACCTCTTCTTTGAATAATTGCCATTTGTAACCTCCTCTACAACCATAGGTTCATTTATGACAATACCATTAGTAACTTCTTTCAATTTTCCTTCTGATATTCTAGTGCCTTCACAGACACCTTTTCCCTTTTGCATATATGTTGCACATATCCAGCTTACCCATCTACCTTGATGAACCACTCTTATAAGGGTTGCACCACAGTATTTGCAGCGGAACATATTTGAAAAGGGATATATTTTTGTTTTTCTGTTTTCCCTAATCAGCTGAGCCTTTTCCCAATCGTTCCTACTCACTATAGGCAGATGTGAGTTTTCCACATAATACTTTGCCTTTTGTCCTCTATTAATAATTCCCTTGCCATTATCAGTTACATAGGTCTTCTGCATAAGGCAATCTCCTTTATATTTTTCATTAGATATAATTCCTAATATCCTACCTGATTGCCATGGCTTATTTGTATAGGTTGGTATACTTTTCTCATTAAAATCTTTTGCAATTTTATATCCGGTTTCTCCTGCTAAGAACAACTTATATATCTTTCTTACTACTTCTGCTTGCTCTTTGTTTATTACAAATCTACCATTTTCATCTTTGTCATAGCCAATCAAACGATTAACATCTACAATTACCTCTCCGCGCTTGAACTTTTTTTCTATTGCCCATTTAACATTTTCTCTTACAGCTTTTCGCTCTTCTTCAGCAATTGCAGCTAGTACTGTGAGTAGCAATTCTCCTTCAGAATGTAGTGTGTTAATTCCTTGTTCTTCAAAAATAACGCCAACACCAATTGCTTTTAATTCCCTAACACTTTCTAAAAGTATTAATGTATTCCTTGCAAACCTAGATATTGATTTAGTTATAATTAAATCTACTTCACCTGCTTTAGCTTTTTCCATCATAGCCACCAGCCCCGGTCGGTCAGTCTTTGCGCCAGATATACCCGCATCTGAAAAGATGCCGCAAAATTCAAACTCAGAGTTTGTTGTGAATTTGTTTTGATAATGTTCTGTTTGATTTTGAAGTGATCCTAACTGACCTATACTTTCAGTAGACACTCTAACATAGGCACATATCCTCAGTTTTTTAGGTTTATAAAACGGATTTCTCTTTTGGTTTATCTCCTTTACTGTTCTCACGCTATACCTCTATTCTAGATTCCAAGGTAGTTCAGTTCCATCTTTAAACTGAAAAACTACATTTACATCTGACTTTATAATTACTGCATTCAATGTTGAACACCATAGACTCTCATCAAAACTAATTAATAAATTATCTTGATTTACTAATTCTTTAATAAAAGCATTCATTTGATTTTTTCTTCCCTTAAGCTTTGCTATATCAATACTAATTTCCTGTCGTCTATTTTGCAAACTATTATACCTTGTAGCTAAACCATTATATTTTGTGTTATATTCATCTTGATCCATTGCTTTCCGTGTATTCTCAGCAATTAATTTTTCTAATGACTTCTCAAGTAAAATACATTCTTCATCAATTTTACTTCCTTCCTTTTCTTGCTTGCTAAAATTAGTTATCTTCTCAATAATCTCCTCATATCCTGCTATTAACTCTTCCTTGCTTTCAATGAGGGTATTAAAAGCATTAACAAAAGCTTTTTTTATTATTTCTTCTTTTAAATGTGGTGTGCTACAGGATTTACGCTTATGAAATTTGTTATTACTGTTATAAGACACTCCTATTTGCAGCACCTAAGACAAGAAAATCTGCAGCAAGGATATTAAAAAAAACGTAGATAGTTTTAATTTTAATCCTCAACTGCCTACGGCTTTTATGTTAAACAAACCTTATTTAAATTGTATCT
>NZ_JAENWM010000117.1 GCF_016650035.1 Clostridium sp. | reverse complement strand
TGGCTAAAACAAATTATACTAATAAAATGATGTTTTCTTATTTATAAATTGATTTCTTAGAGGTAATCTGACGTAAATCACCTACTAATAATAGAAATAAAATGACTTTTCAATTAGTTATAATTTGACGTTCAACAATATATTTCTCACTTCCATTCTTTTGCTTAACTTGATTCTCTCCATTTTCACTTGTTAAATAATAATTATAATCATTATTTGATGTAGCTTCAATCTTTCTTAAAATCAAATAATATTCACTACTTAATATTGCCTCTGTTTCCCCTGTGAAATCCATCCACAAATATTCTAAAAGAACCGGAATGAATATTTTACTAGACAATCTTTCAACCAATACTTTTATTTCCTCGTTTTTATCGTTCTCACTACGCTCAAGTTCATAAATCAATAGAAAACTATTGTATAAGTTAAATAGTGTCTCTAATTCTTTCCCGTTTAAGAAATTTCTTAAATTTGCTATATTTTTAACCCAATCAGATGTAACATTAATTTTTCTGGTTTCCTGTACGTTATCTTTCAGAAAATTCTTTGAATATAGCAATTTTAGAATGCTAATTTTAGACACTAAATCATAGTACACTATTAAAGCACTCTCTCTAACCTTCTCCTTATCTCTATTTTCTTCTTTATCATTAATAGTTTCTGCAAGATCAATACTTTTTACACTTGTTAACCATAAAGCATAGGATAATAATGCTGTTAATTCAATTCCAATAATAGAAAAATAATAATATAAGTACTCTCCAATTTTTATTGGACTATAAACATCAATGATTAATTCTTTAGTGTTTATGAACATAGTTCCATATTTAATAATCAAACTTAATATAAATATTAATATAAAGGGAATGATAAAAATCATTGGTATATATCTCTTTTTAAGAATTTTATAACTAAACTCTTTCATAGTTTAACTCTCTCCTTAACTACATGTTTTTAATTATAATTAAATGAATCCAATTTTATTGTTTTAATTTCATATACAAACTATGCTTATTTCTATATTAACCGATTTTTAACCGTGATAGTTGCTCTTTATACTTTATGAGATTTGTTTTGTTTAGCTTATTTGCGATTTGTGCCTGTGTAATAATGTTTTTTTTGGAAGTCAGGTCGTTTTTAAATTTATATAAATCTAAATTCAAGTATTTATCAATTATCTCACCAAAATCATTGCTCATATCTATGAAATCATTTTTAACAGCCACTGAAATCTCCAACATTTTATCATTAGGAATATCCTCAATTAACACATCTAAATTAAGTATGTAGTTTAGCATATACCAAGTATGGTTTGATATTTTCTTACTACCTAATCCGTTTAGTTTCTCAATATGTTGCATATTATCTGCTTTCCAATTATCATAAATTTCATGGCTTACTAAAATATTCAATCCTCTTAATGACGGTGCCGTCAAATCTATAATGGTTGCATCATACTTAAATTTTAATTCAGAAACTTCTTTATCAAGATCAACTGTCATTCTCATAAATAAATCAAAGGTTTTATAATCTCTTAAAATATCAATTTTATCTTGGGCTAATTTTGCTTTTAATTTTATTACTTCCTGTTTCTTTATTGAAAAATAATTTACTGTAATAGGAATCGTTGCACCCAGAAATAAAGTAAACCAAAAAAGCAAAACCGACCAATTAACCATTCTCATAACATTTATAAAAGCTTGATTCTTTGTTACAATAAATCCAATTGCCATGCCTACTACTAAAACAGTTATATATTTTACAATACTCATCCCGCCAACCCCCAATTTATCTTTATTAATTATTCTAACTAAATTGCTAACTATAACCATCAGATTAAGTTCTACTAATTCCCAACCTCATTCTGACATGTACATAAGCATTTTTCACATATTTAGGTGTTGTCTTACTTAATACAAAAACTACACTTCCTAACCTCTCTATCCTCTAGTGAATTTGCCTTTTCCCAAGCTTCTTCAAATTGTGGATATGGTCCATGCCATTTACCATTACCCTCTCCAAGCGTGTTTTTGCCCGTTCCTTTCCCCTCATTGCAAAACCTACAAATCCCTTCATGTATAATTGCTTTTTTCTCCGCTCTCCAATTCTCATATATATAATACATAACGTACCTCCTCATGCTTACTTATATATTTTTCTATTAACCTCTATTTTCTAAAACCTCTATTTTCTAAAACCTTTATTAACTCTGATACAAATTCTTCTGATACTACTTTTTCTTTTACAGCTGCGTCAAAAAGTTTTAACCAATCATCCTCCTTTAAATCCAATGGTGCTCGTTGAAATTGTTTTCCATCTTGCGTCCACCAAGAAAATCTTAATTCTTCTTCTCCAGTAGCTTTTATTATAAGTTTCTCTGCTCTCGCTTCTTCTCCATCTCCGAGTTTTATAGTTGCCTTATTTAGTAATTTAGCATAAATAGTCATTTTTTTTACACCCCCATATATATTCTAATACTGACTTTATTTTATTAAACCCTGTTATTTGTTAAAGTCGCATATCATACCATCAAATACTTTTCCCTTCTATATATTAACTATTTTACCATAACAACTCTACGATGTAGTATTTTAGTTGCATAAAAAATAGACTTATAAATTTCTACTTATAAGTCTGTTTATAAATATTATTTGCTTACCTTCTCATACCACTGTTCAAAATCTCTTATATTCCACTGGTACCATTGTGAGCAGATCAGATATTTTTCGCCTTTTATATCTATTATTGGCTTTACCCAATATCTCGGCATACCGTCAATCCTTGCTTGTTCACTAATGGAACTTTTCATATCAATTTTCTTTAATAGTGGATAATTTACATTTATCATATCCTTACTATAATTTTTTTCTAAAAAACTTTGTATTAACTCTTCAGCATAAGCTCTATCTCTAAATAATTTTAGCATGTGTGATTTTACATATTCACCGGGCTTCACATTGAAATTATTTTCACCTGTTACATCTAAATTAGTTTCATTAGTTTCAATATCTTCAATATCCTCTTCAATATCAACTATACTTTGTGTTTTATCATTTAAGCAGTTCAGTGAAAGTTGTCCACCACTTAATTCAAGATATAATTCTTTAAGCCTCTCGCCATCTTCCTTACTTAATTTTATTTTTACTTGATCAAGATCAAACTTTTTCATAGGGTCTTCCTTTGAGTTTACAATATCATATATTTTTTCTTCAGTTACAATTGAATCTATATCTAAATATACTGCTAATCCGGCAAATTCTTTCTCATCATAATCACCGAATGATTTTTTGTCATAATCAACCATCACAAAATATTCTTCTTCAAATACCATATCATTAACTTCTGTTTTTTCTTTATCAGCATAACACTCATAGTGGCTAAAAGGAGAACTTATAAACTTTGTTGTAGCTCTACCTGCACCAACAATACCAAAGGTATCAAGATTTAAAAATATATAATCTCCCGGCTCAATATCACACAAAGATTCCTTCTCATTTCCCCACGTTGACACCTTATCATTTGCCATCATTAATATATGACCTCTTGGCATATTCTTATTATTAGAATTTATAATATAATAATTTGGATTTTTTAGTCTATCATATGTTTTTACCAAATCATACAAATTATCAGAAAGTATTTGATTTTTGGAAATTCCAATGTCTAATTCTATTTCTTCAAGTTTTTCAACTGTCTCTTCATCAACACATACGGTTATATTCTTTTTTCTTTTTTTACTATTTATAGAATTAACAAGATAATTAAAATTATTAAGCATTTTTTGCCTCCTTAATTATAAAAAAATGTTGTGTTGTACTTTTATGGCTTTGTTTTCTAATTAAAGTTTTAATTATTGCCATTTATTATTCCTCCCTCTTAAATATTACTATAATTGTATATTATCATACCGTTTAATAATTGTAAAGTTATTTTACTAAAATATTTTTACTATATTATAAATTTATACTATGTTTTAATTTTTTATATAAATTGAGTAAATATTACTTTACATAACAATTTCCATTTGATAAAGTTAAATTTGTGATCACTTATAGTTTATTACCTGTATTTTCATATTAAGTATTTGCTATAAATTCCTTCACATAAAAAATTACAAAGGGGACTTACTTATGAATACAAATGAAAAAACAATTTACCTACACCCTAAACTAGGAAAGATAATTTTTGAAAATGATAAAAATGATCATGCTATTTTTGATGAAAATAAAATAAGGGAAATAATGATTAAATCTTTGCTTTATCTAAATGATAAAAATTTAATTCCAACAGAGAAGTATAGCAATCTTCTTAATAAAATACCTCAAGTGCCTATTGAAATTCCAGATAATATTGACTCCGAGGGCTATTTCATTAAATACTATAATGACTTAACGATTCTTTCTCAATCTTTCTGTTTTGCTTCTGAATGGTTTATTCTTGGAATTGAAAAAACAATAGCCAAGATATTAAATTTATTTTGTGCCATGATAGCTGATTACCTGCATATGGATGAAAAAACCAAAGATAAAGAAAATCATGGTGATGGTCATGGTGAATACTGGAGACAATATGCCCGTATCCTTATATCTAAAAAGGAGGCCAAGCACTATGAAAATGTTTATGCTGCTATGGACTATTTAAGAAATGAATTAAATGAGGATGAGATAGTCAAACTTGAAAGCTACTTTGGTGGAGAATGGGTTTCAGATTTAGCATACCAATATGTCAACCAAATAGATGAAGAGGAGGAAGATGGGGATAAAAACACTTATACAATATCTGAATTTATAGAGAATCAAATTTATGATATTGATAATGATAGAATTTAAGCACTAATAGTTGCTAAAGCAATACCTCCATCTACGATTACTGTTAGGTGGAGATTCCTTCATAAATTTAGAAGAAGTCGTCCATATAAAAATTATTTGTTGCACCATACCATCTATAGTAGTTAAAATTAATTAAGTTATCATGAAATCTACTATATATTATATTATATAGAGGAATTAGTGATAACATTTTAATTTTTGTCTATTTACTGCTTTTCGTAGGAAAGTTGCCACTTAATAGATTATATATAGTAATCTCAATTTTTATCAAGTCAAAGTTAGCGTAATGATTTCAGAATAATACTAATACTTTATAAATAAATGACAACCCCTACTGTTGTTATTTAGATACTACTATAGTAGTGTTTATATTATCTGCAATAATAAGCCACGCTTATAAAATCAACCTATCCCAAAATGACGGTAACACATTTACTATATCGCTCTAATTATTATTCTATTTAGTATAAAAACTAAAGTAATGTCTCCGTCAGTTTTTGAAATACCAAGTATAATCCTTTTTTCGTTGAAGTCAATTTTATTAACAATATAGGGTTAAAGCCCTCTGCCCCATACTACTATCCTGTTGTTATTTTGTAATTTCTCATTCTTCTTATTAAAATATCTCGGTTACTATTACCTTCCAATTATGTTTATTAGTATCTTATATATGTGACTTTATTCCTAAAATATTATTAACACTAAATAAATAAGTAACCATAGCATTTTTTCAAATATCATATCTTTAGTAGTTTCATTAAAATCTTATTCGCTTTTCAATAAGAAAATTAAGCATGTCAAAAGATGGCGGATCATATATTGTACTTATTACTTTGAACGGTTTTACCTAATTTACGGTTGTAATGGTAATCAATTGTTCATTAATTGCGAATAAAAAAAAGAGGGGGGAGGCAAACATGGAGAAAAATCTGTAATTATTATAGGAATATCAATTATAATAGGTTTTCTTATTTTGGCAAGTTCAGTAATCTATACATTTAAGGATTATGGTGAAAATGATATAGTTAACAAGAATATAGTCACCAAGAATAAATATGAAATGATAAATGCCGATTCAAATATTATAATATTTGATAAAGAGACAGGTCGATACTGGCGAAAATATATTAATACAAACGAAGGACCGAATGAATGGACCGAAGAGACAATAGACCTTTTGAATAAATAAGACACATTTTTCTTATATTCTTCATTAAAGCTTAAATAATTAAATGTATAAACTATGCTAAATAACTTAATCAGCATAGTTTTTTTTGCTAAAACGGTTGTAAAAATCGCTGTTGCTTTTGGTTTTGCACCCCTAAAGTAAACTAGTTAGGATTATCTTTATCTATTCTATGTTTTTATTACTTGCGGTATTGAAGCAGTTAATGTACCATTTTTAATATGATACTCTTTATTATTCAATTCACAAAAGTCTACAACATCTTTTGAAAGCTTATTGTAAAACTCTTTATATCCTTTATATTGTGTAACTAACGAATTGTAATTTAATCTTCCAAATATGATTTTATCAACAAATGATACAGAATTTAGAATTTCATCAAAATCCTGTTCTATTATATTAGGAGTAGGGTATGGCTCTATACTAACCCAAGTTTTACACCCTATTTTATGTAACTCGTATAATCCATTGATTCTTTCTTGAATAGGAGCTGAAAATTCTTCATACTTTGTTTTGAACTCGTCATTTAGTGATACTACAGTTATACCATATTCGTTATCCTTACTTAATTGAGCTAATTTAATTGGTAATATCCCCTTTGTTAATACAGTACACTTTACCCCTGCTTCATTCAGTATTGCTATTAGCCTTAATGTTAAGTCCCCCACCTCATTATGCCCATACATGAAAGGATCTGTAGTGAAACTAAAATGAACCGATTTTATATCCTCTTTATACCTTGGAAGCTCTTTTCGTAATAGTTCTTCTGCATTTATTACAATTTTAGGAGTACACCATTCTTCATAATTTTTCACCCTTCCAAACCGCTTTGCCATCAGCATAGCATAGCAAGGATATTTACACCCATGTGAACATCCTTGTGCATGGTTTATAGTGTAATCTCCGTATTCCACACCGGTCTTATAAAGTAATGATTTGCGTTCTATTGTATCCATCATATTACTCCTTCGTTTATTAATATACTTTCCACTAATCTGATTTTTATTTTATTATCTTTCCAATTCCATCCTGTAAGTCTCCTTGAAGGAGTTGATCCATCTTTACGCACTCTAGTTACTGTAATTGCACCTTGTTTCTCCATAATCTTTAACTTTTGTCTTATATCACTTTCTGTATATAATATATTCATCTTATCAATTATGGCACACACAAAATCTATAAATTCAGTCTCATCATATTGAGATAATAATTCATATGCATACTTACCAAACCATCTAACATCTTGTATTTCTGGTAAGCTAAAAAGTGACATCTGTCCCCCAAGTTCCTGCTCTCTCATTTCATTTGCTGTATTATTCATTCCTTTATTCATAAGCAGCAATCCATCTTTACTGTTTGTACAGAAAATCATTCTATATTTCGGTATATTCTTCTCTTTGTCTTTAATTGGTATATTTAAGCAGTATTTGAATTTTTCTTTAAGACTACAAACATACTCTTCAACAATCTTTTCTTCAACCTCATGGTAAGCTAGAATATTTTTATAATAACTTGTCACAAGAACCTTCCATTTACTACTGTTTATAATTTTTGTCAAATAGCTCTCTGAAACTTCTTGTGCTTCATAATTGTCTTCATGCTCCTCAATTAGCTCGTCGCTTATATTATATTTAAGTAACCTACAAGCCTCTCTAATGAACCCATTAGAGTTAAAATTAATAAGCATTTCGATTGAATTAAAGTTCCCGTATGAACTATCACAAATACGCTCTATATACTCATACTTTAAGCTTTTAATACCATAGGGATCTATATATAAAAATATATTCCCCACACTCCGGGCTTTACATATTCTTTCTATATTGTCTTCAAAAGTGCCCTTACAAGCTTTACATTTCTTATACCCATCTATATTAAATTCTAATTCCCGTGAGTATTTTTTTTCAATAAAAATTCCTTTAACCTCTTTATTGTGTATATTATTGTCTTCCAAAACCTCTTGTATTTGCTTTGCTATTATTATTGGTGATCCGTCTTTATGATCGTCAAATTTACCTTTTCCTGCAAAGCAATCAATAATATATAGTGGCTTTTTCATGTAAAGTAACTTGGTAATATACGGTTTTAAATACCAACTCAACATTCTATCTTTAAATATAGACCACGGTCTTTTATTTTCAAAAAATTTATCAGTACATCCCATTTTTTATACACTCCTCCTTGTTATACCCATGTAATATTATACCACTTGTTTATAGGTAAGTGATAGTAATCACTAGTTAAAATTTAGAAAATATTGAAATTGAATATTGTAAGCAGATTATTTGATTAACTCTCATACTTTTAATTAGTTAGAAATCCCTCTTCGCTTTTCAATAAGGAAATTATAACATATCAATATATAACGGAACATATATTGTGCTTATGAACTTAAACGGTTTTTACCTAATTTACGGTAATAATGGTATAATTAAATAAATGATTTACAGTGCAATGGCAGTTAAATTATATCGTAACTAAAAGGGGGATACCAATGTTTGAGTTCAAAGATTTTGATTATTTAACAGATGGTGAGATTGATTTGAAGATTGAAGATAAAACACCATCTAATGAGGGAAACGGCTATGTCCCTGCATATAAATATAGGATTACTTTGTACAATTCAAATGATAGCATAGGTAATATTGATATTCGTATTGGATATAATGAAAATATATTTTATGGTGGTCATATTGGCTATGGGATTAAAAAATCTTATAGGGGCAATAATTATGCGTCAAAGGCTTGTAAAATCATCAGACAGATTGCAATTGCTCATGGAATAGACAAATTGATAATAACTTGCAATCCAAATAATTTTCCATCTCGAATGACTTGTGAGAAAGCAGGACTTAAACTTAAAGAGATAGTAGACTTGCCCCCTTACAATGAAATGTATAGAGAAGGCGAAAGACAAGAATGCATATATGAATGGATTTTATAATAGTTATTGTTTAATAACTATCTTAATTTACGTCATAAATTTATGGAGGGTGCTAAATGTCAAAAGACATTCTAATGAATTTAAATGATATTCAACCAAGTCAACTATATATAAATTCACAAAAGTTGAATAATGTATTAAAATGGTTTACGCCAAGTGATTATGAAAGTTATGACGCCTTACCTATTAAAACTTTAAATGGTAAAATTATATTTACTGATGGTCATACGAGGGCATATGCCGCATACATAAAAGGAGTCAAAACAATAAACGTGTATTGGGATGAGGATGAATTAAGTTGGAATGCATATCAGATTTGCGTTGACTGGTGTATTGCAGAAGGAATTAATTCAATAGAAGATTTAAAAGGCAGAGTAATTGAACCCAGTGAATATAAAATTCTATGGTTAGATAGATGTAGAAATATGCATAATCAATTGGGTATATAGCACTGGTATAATATTTTTATCATGCGTCACAATAGTATAATAGAACTAAACCGCTAAAAACGGTGGCAGACGAGTTCTAATTATGTTAATTTAGATTATAGCTTAAATAGAATAAAAAAAATAGCATCTTAAATAACTAAGATACTACTTTATTATAATGTACACTTCCTTTAAACTTT
>NZ_JAENWM010000107.1 GCF_016650035.1 Clostridium sp. | reverse complement strand
TCATATTTAAATCTACCTTTCTGATTATCAACACCCCATTTGTACAATCTTATGAGGTATATTCTACACTATATTTTTGTATGTTTGGGACATAATCAAAAACGGTATACTAAGACATTATCATAAACGGATCATAATATTAAGTTATTTGTTTTTTGCATGTTGACAAATCAAAACTTGCAAGTTATAATGATTACAAGTTATTTTTATAAAGACTGTGACGAGAAGAGTATATGTAGGAAGTAGTCAAAGCGAGTGGATTATAGTGGAAGTTCCATACGATGCCTATATTGAAAAACATCTCTGAGTTTCCAGCTGAAATCCTTGTGAAATTAGGTATGGACGGAGCCTAGCCGTTATCTATAGGGCAGTATCGAAACACTGTTTCCGTACTGATTATGAGTGAGCTTTTGAAGCTAATTTAGGTGGTACCACGGAAGTTCAACTTTCGTCCTATAACAAGGATGAAGGTTTTTTGTTTTTTGTTTTAATATTAAAAATATATTGTATGCAAATGCTAATCATCACAAAAAAATATTAGGAGGTATTATTTATGATAACTTATAAAAACCAACTTGCAATTCCAGATAAATACGATCCACTTCTTGGACTAAAGGATACAGAAATTGCTATTAAACAGGTAAAGGATTATTTTGAAAATAGAATAGCAAAAGAATTAAACCTTACAAGAGTATCAGCTCCCCTTTTCGTAAAATCTGATACTGGACTCAATGATAACCTAAATGGTATTGAACGCCCTGTTTCCTTTGATATGAAAGCTATAGCTGATACGAATATTGAAATTGTACATTCACTAGCTAAGTGGAAACGTATGGCTTTATATAGATATGGATTTGATGCAAACGAAGGTCTATATACAGATATGAATGCAATAAGACGAGATGAAGATTTAGATAACCTTCATTCTATATATGTAGACCAATGGGACTGGGAAAAGGTTATTCTTAAAGAAGATAGAACTTTAGACAAATTAAAAGAAATTGTAACTAATCTGTATAAGGTTTTTAAGGGTACTGAAGATCATGTTCACGAATTATATCCTAAAATAGAAAAATTTCTTCCAGCGGAAATTTTCTTTATAACTACGCAAGAGCTTGAGAATTTATATCCTTCTCTTACTCCAAAAGAAAGAGAAGATGCCATTTGCAAAGAAAAAATTGCAGTATTTATCATGCAAATTGGTGGTACACTAAAGTCTGGAGAAAAGCATGATGGTAGAGCTCCTGACTATGATGATTGGTCACTTAATGGAGATATTGTATTCTGGTATCCAGTACTAGAAAAAGCCTTTGAACTATCTTCTATGGGAATAAGAGTCGATGAAATAGCGTTAAAAAATCAGCTTAAACAAGCCGGTTGTGAACAAAGAAGCTCCTTTGAATTCCACAAACTATTACTTGAAGGTAAACTCCCATATACTGTTGGTGGTGGAATAGGCCAATCTAGAATATGTATGTATTTTCTAAATAAAGCTCATATTGGCGAGGTCCAGTCTTCAATATGGCCAGATGAAATGATAGAGGACTGCTTGGCAGAAAATATAAATTTACTTTAACGACATTAAAAACACCGTAAATAACTAATTTATTTACGGTGTTTTTGTAATATTTATAACTTATTACTATTTCAATTTTACTGCTGTTCCATAAGCTATAACTTCTGAAGCACCCTGCATTACAGCACTAGTTGTATACCTTATGTTAACAATAGCATCAGCACCCATGCCTTCTGCTTCTTCTACCATACGTTTTGTTGCTATAGCCCTAGCCTCATTCATCATTTCTGTGTAGCTTTTAATTTCTCCCCCAACCAAGGTTTTAAATCCACTTAAAATGTCTTTACCAATGTTTTTTGACCATACTACTGAACCTTTGACTAAAGAAATAATTTCTATTTCTTTACCACTAATATAATCAGTATTTACTAATATCATTTTCGTCACCCCTTCTAATTTCTTTTATTCTTTCATACATGTTGTAAATTAAAATACCAATAATTGCTATGAAAATAATTGTTAAAATAATCATTCCCAGTGGTAATAAAAACGATGGCGTGCCCTCTTTTGCCACGGAATAAATTATACCTCCTGCATAGAATCCAGCTATTATGATAAAAATTAGTGTTATAAATATAGTTATAATGATTTTCTTCATTTTAACCCCCACATAAGAAAATGTTATTATACACATAATAACATAAATCTCAAACAATTAAATTATATTTATGTTACTAAGGTTAATTTCTAAAATAAGCTATACTAATTTAACCTCATATATTTTAGGCCACCTTTTCCCAGTTACAAAAATATGCTTATTGTTTTTATCATATGCAATTCCATTGAGCATACCTGCCTTTTTATATTCTTTAGGCGTTAATAGCCCTTTAAGCTCTAACCATCCAGTTATTTTACCACTATGAGGAGAAATCCTAGCAATGTTATTACTCTTCCAAATATTCGCATAAATTTCCCCTTGAATAAACTCAAGCTCATTTAGTTTATTAACAGCTCTAAATTCATCATGAACTTTTATACTATATACCTTTTTAAAGTTTTTAGGATTCAGAAAATATATTTTATCGGTACCATCACTCATAATTAAATGCTCACCATTGTGTGTAATTCCCCATCCTTCTGTGTTATAGTAAAATTTATTTATTAGTTTAAAACTATCCTTATCATAAACAAACCCCACATTGGATTTCAATGTTAATTGAAATATTTTATTGTGGTAAAGTGTAATTCCCGTAGCAAAATAATCTTCATCTAATTTGAGTAATTTCAATATTTCTCCCGTTTGTAGATCTATTTTACGTAAATTTGACTCCCTTCCTGTTCCACTGCTCTCATAAAGAAAACCTACTTCATACACTAACCCTTCAGTAAAAACATCTTCATCATGTGGATAAGTATCTATAATATTGTATGGATATGTTGGAATATTATTTAGAAATCTCATTTTCTCACCTCACCTACATAATTTATGGTTTGTAATTATTATATGTTTATTTTAATATTCTTGTGTCTAGGATTAGAGTTATGTAGTGTTTTCATGCATTAAATGATAAAATACGTATTATACATATAATAGTATCTATATAAAAGATAAATAACACGTTCAAAAATATTCTATTAACTAATAGTATAATTAATGGTAACCTAGTTATAATTGATGTATATAGTTTTAATGTACATTATCGGATTTTATACGTTTTATTACATTTCTTACATCTATGCTGCATGTAGTAGATGTAAGAATAAGATTGGAGGTTAAGCTTTGATTAATTCTAGAAAACAAATAAGTACTTCTACTTTAGAATCACAAAATTTATTTCAAGATATATTTATTCCCATAAATAGACGCCCTGGATTTATTAGATCCAAATCACCCAATATACCCATTTATTTTTATAGATATATTGGTATTAGTGAGAACAAGGAAATCTATTATGAGAATTTACATAAACTAAACAATGAACTAACTGAGCTAAAAGGCTTATATTTAAACTTCACCTCTGGAATACCAGTTGGAACTTTATCTGCCCCCATAGCTCAAATTCCCTGGAATGGACTTCTTACTTCTGATACACATAAAAGAAATGATTTAATTAGCCTTATTAAGACTAAGGGATTATTCCCTAATTTTAAAAACAGTTTTTTTAATGATTATATACAGAATAGTTTTGATGAAACAATTGCTATTTATCTAGCAAATAAACCTAATATTACAGAAACTGTTATAAAGAATTTTGCCATAAAACTTCTAGGATGGATTAGCGAATTCACCCCTAAATTGTTTAATAATATTAATTATGATCCAAAAACTGAAGAAGATATTAACAATCCTAAAGTACTTTTTTTTGGAGATATAAAAAAGCATGAAGTATATTTTCTAATATTCTTATCTAAACTAGGTTGTGATATTATTTATATTAACTCAATGTCCGATATGATTTTTCTGGAAGTTGATAAAGGAAATATATATTCAAAAATTATAAAATTACCCAAGACAGAGTCCACAGTAGCATTTGATTCCAACTCAAAACACAATTATAAGAAAACTAATAAAGAAGTTTCTAATGAACTCAAAACAATTATTCCTGAAAATAACCAACCTGTACTAGAAAATAAAATTCCATCTTCAGATAGAGTTTTTAAAAATTCTATTAATATTATACTTAAAAGCAGCATGAATATATTCGATGATTTAATCTTGCCTGTAAGTAAGAGAATTGGTTTTTTAGGCGGACCTTCGCCTTTTATTCCAGTATATTTTTATAGATATATAGGAATAAAACAAAATGAAGATGATTATTACAATGACCTATTTAAATTAGACAAAACCCTAAGTATCTTTAAAGGATTATATATAAAATTTACAGATGTCATACCTATAAGTACTAATTCTAAATTAATTACCAGTACTCTAAATATATGGCAGTACGTAGATCCCTTTGATGCTTCGCTAACAAATAAGCTTGCTACATTATTTATGGAACACAAAGTTTTCCCAGGTAATAATCCCATTTTAAACTCATCTATGGCAAATAGTTTTAGCTATGTACTGGATTTATACTGCACGGGAAACAAAACATTAAACTTGTCTAAAGTTAAAAACTTTTGTTTGAAATTACTTTCTTGGGCTCATGATTTTGTTCCAACCCTTGTGAAGAATTTTGACTTCCAAAATGCATCAACAAATGATATCTTCAATCCTAAAATTATGTACTATGGTGATATTAAAAGACATGAACTTATGTTTTTAATTTTTCTATCAAGAATCGGATGCGATGTTATATATATAAATACCTTCTCGGATAAAGTTTTACAGATTGCAGAATATAGTGATACATTTTCTAAGTCCTTTGAGTTACCATATAAAGGCGATTTAAAGGAATTCCCAAAAGAAGAGCTTCTAGTAAGACAAGAAACTATTGCCCTAAAAGCCTCAAATGAATTATCGAACAAACTTTATACCGATGATGATGGTTTTTATAGACCTTGGCAATTTGAAAATTATAAAACTCATCCTAGCACACTTAAAACTACCTTTTATGAGTTGAAACTTTTATGGAATGAAGATTCTGCCTTACGTACAGGTTTTAAAGTAGAGAATAGTACTATATACATACCAAACTTATTTGCAAAAATAAGCGGTGTACATAGTGATTTGAATTTATACTGGAAGGATTTTTTCGGATTAAAATCGTCAGAAAATACGTTGTTTATATCAAACATCCCTTTTACTAATATTACTTACTCTAAAACGGATTTATACTCCTTAGCATTTGTACTAGATACTAGTGGTTTTGTTGATAAACAAAAACTTCTAGCTCATAGCTGTTATAGTTTTTCTTATTTAAAAACTTCTCTACAAAATATTATTTTAGAAAAAATAAATTATTTAATGAAAACAGATATGCTAAAAAAAATTATTGATAAAGAGTTCAAATTAAAGATTTTAATGACTATTTTAAATATTGATAAAAATGTACTACAACTAATTCAGCAATATGATTATCCATCAAAAGTACCTAAACTTCTTATTTATGATAATAATGAAAGCATTTTCAGTGATGAAGATTCTATTATGCTATGTTTCTTAAACCTATTTGGACTAGATATTACTATTCTTACTCCTACTGGCTACAATAACATAGAAGGAAAAATCAATGATAAATTTTATGATATTCATAGGTTAGAACAAGTAAATTTCAATTTACCACTACCTAATTTTAAAGATGAAAAAAAATACACTCACGAAAAAGGAAAAGGCTTTTTATCTAATATTTTTAATTTCAAATAATTGTGCACATAAATATAAATAACAAGTCAGTATGAGATAACCTATCATACTGACTTGTTATTTTACAACCTCTAAGTGGTCTCTATTCCATAATTACTACACAAGGCTTCCAGGCCTCCTATAAATCCACTACCTATACAATTAATTTTCCACTCGTTCTTATATCTATATATCTCCGCTACTACCATCGCTGTTTCTTTAGATAAATCTTCATCAAATTTATAATTTAGAATCTCTTTTTTAGTGTTACCATCTATAATCCTAAAATACCCCTCTGATACTTGTCCGAGGTTTTGAAACCTTTCTGTTGCCTCATATATAGTTGTAGTAAATGCTAGTTTTTGAATACTTTCCGGTATTCGATTTAAGTCTACCTGTATACACTCATCAAAAGCTTCTTTAAGTGATGTATTATGATCCTGCTTTATAGCTACTCCACCACAAGTACTGTTAGTGTTTTCATAAAAGATAAAATCTTTTTCTGTGGTTTTATTGTTTATGTCTACCATAAATACAGACACATCTAAATCGAAATCATTATTACCATTTGTCTTGACTTTAAAGTCTAATGCCACTATTAGTTTCGAAATATTTTTCATATTGTCATTTATGCTTAATTTTTGCCCTTTTTTAAGTTTAATGCTAGTCGTTACATCCACAAGTTTTCTTTTTTGAATGTTTTTATTTGATTTTAGTGGAGTGTTTATTTTAGACTCAGCTTTATTTTGGGTTTGTACATTATTCGTGCTTTGAGCGTTAACTTGATTTGTCTGCCGCTTAGCTCCCATTACTACTTTCGAATTATTTTCTGGCCTAATGCTGGTCTCAACAGTTAATTTCCCGTATTGTTTCTTTTGTGATGTGAGTTTTTTATTACTACTTTCTACACTTATAGACAAAACGCATACCTCCTAATCTATTGAAGCTTTAAGTCCTGAATTTCTTTCAAATGGTTGAATAATTACAGTTTCCCCTTGAGTGTTAAATTCTAACATATATGATTCACCAGAGCTTTGTCCAAGGAAAGTTTTCCAACTTATATCTGTTTTAAACTGAGGATCAGAACCTGTCCAGCATACCACTGCATCAGGATCCACTACGCAAGGTGTTTGTAGAATAATTGGGTTTCCGTTTGTAGTTATTGCTACCTCCGCATTATTTCCTATACCTGTTAAATTCGATGTAAACATACCCTTTTGAGATATTACCCCTGAACCCATAAATCTAACGCTGTATTTACAGTCTTCAGTGAAAGCGAGTAAATTTTCCCCTTCAACTCCTATACGCTGACCTTGCCCCAGTGTAATTATACTAATATGCTGTGCTCTGTTTGCCATATAATAACTACCTTTACCCTTTACTTTCATAATTGGAATATTCTCTCCTGTAAGCTTTCTAGCAGCTAAATTCATAACGGATTTAAATATGCTTTCAGTATTATTTGTATCTAATAATACTTTTTCAGAAGTAAAGCTACCCGCGTAAGCCACCATAGCACCTTTTCTAGCAAAAAATTGTCCATCCCCCTCTGCGATACAAGTAAGTTCTTGATGATTTTTAAAATTAAACATACCTATTAACCCCTTTCTTATTTTCAAGGCATCTGATTTGTTATCATATAACCCTTATAAAAATTTCGATATAAAATTCTATGTATAAAGTATAGCATAATTTTGTTACTTATTTATTAGTTCTTATATTCAAAAATAATACTAAAACAATTACCAGTAATGTGCTATATAAGAACATTAAATACTTTATTGAATATTCAGTAATTCATGTGTTTATATGCAGTAATATATATAACTATGGTATAATGATATATTACAGTCAGTATTCATTATTTTTTTTACTGATTAATTTAATAAATGGAGAATAATATGGAGAACAATTATGCGATATTTTAACTATATTAATAAATCACAAAATATTTTTTTTAAAGCTCCTTCCTCGTATGGCTTATACTCTTCAAGAGAAGAATTATCTTATGCACTAGGTGCATGTTTGTATATGCCAGCGACAAGGGTAAATTTACTAAAGGACATCACTTCTAGTAGGAACTCAGGAACTCACACTATTACTATTTGTATGGAAGATTCCATATCTTCTAGCCAAATTGTACAAGCTGAAAATAACATTATTAAACTATTTAGGAGTATAGAACATCTTTTAGAAAATGACGATCTTTTTATTAATAGGCTACCTCTTCTTTTTATTAGAGTTAGAAACGTTAATCAACTTTATAAATTACTAAGAGAATCTTCTTTGATAGGTCTATGCGGTTTTGTATTTCCTAAGTTTGATGCTGAGATTGGCGGAAAATATTTTTCTGCACTAAAAGAATATAATAAATCTAATAACAGAAATCTATACGCAATGCCAATACTAGAGACTCCTGGAATAATCCATAAGGAAACTCGATTAGAAGAACTTATTAAGATAAAACATATAATCGATTACTATAGTGAATATGTCTTAAACATTAGACTTGGGGGCACAGATTTCTCTGGTCTTTATAGCCTTAGGCGAGGTAGAGATTATACTGTATACGACTTAGCAGTAGTAAAGGACTGTATATGCGATATAATTAACTTCTTTAAACGTGATGATTATGTTATTTCTGGCGTAGTTTATGAATATTATAATAAAGTTTTAGATTTTAACGATAATATACTTATTAAAGAAACTCTTTTAGATAGAACTAATGGGTTAACTGGTAAAACCGTTATACATCCCACTCAAGTAAATGTAGTAAATTCTCTTATGGTGGTTTCCAAAGAAAATTATACAGATGCATGTAATATTGTTAATTCATCCCTTGACGGTGTAATAAAAAGCGATTACGAAAATAAAATGAATGAAATAAAACCCCATGAAAAGTGGGCAAAAGAAATATTATTGAAAGCTAAGATAATGGGGGTATATGAAAATGGAAAATCTCACAGAGAATTATTGCAGTGCACCAATTCATTATAATATTGATAATAGTCTACAAATTTCACTTAATATTAATGAAAATAAATGTAACATTCCTGCATCAAGCCTTTTTACTATGTCAGCTAGAGAAAATAAAAAAAGAGATTTTCTGTTTGTAAGTAAAGTTATTGGAAAACATATGCCAATGATTCCAGCTACACTTGAAATCATCGGTGAAATTTTAGCTCGTCTTTGGATTAATGAAAGGGAAGAGAACGTATATTATCCTACAACTGAGTTAGTAAGTAAACTTATTTCTTCAGATATGGCTCATAACATAGGTAATATTGAAACCTTACATGATATTTTAAAATCGCCTATAAGGCTTGCAAACAAAACTCTTTTTATAGGTTTTGCTGAAACTGCTACGGGTCTTGCTCAAGCAGTATTTCAAAATTTCTCAAATGCTTCTTATATACACACTACACGAGAGAAAATAACTTCTATAAATTCAGCACTGCTTTTTAACGAAGAACACTCTCACGCTGTAGAGCACTCCCTTTTCCCTTATAACAGTGACTTTTTTAACCAATTTGAGGATATCGTTTTGGTAGATGATGAACTTACCACAGGTAAATCTGCATTAAATTTAATAAAATGTCTTCCCGGGAAATATTTCGGTATTCTATCTATACTAGACTGGAGAGATGCTGCAAGTTATAAAATATTCAGACATGAAAAAAATAGACATGTTAGGGTATGTTCCCTTTTAAAAGGAAATATTAAGTGCAGTAAAACAAAAAATATTATTAGTGACGATCTAATTATGCCGACCTGTTCTACCAAATTAATTCAATACAAAGATCTTGTTTTTAAACTAACTGAAAGTATTGAAGGTTATTCAAAACACACTGGTAGATTTGGAATAAATTCAAAAGATAATGCTGAAATTTCTAAAGAAACTAAATCTATAGCTACGATACTTAAAAAAGAAAGAACTACCGGCAATTGTCTCTGCATAGGAACTGGTGAATTTATATATTTACCTTGTAGTATAAGCGCAATGCTTGGGGATAATGTGTATTTTCAATCCACTACAAGAAGTCCTGTTCATGCTAGGAACATTGATTATTATGGAAACAAAAATAAGGTTGCTTTTCAAAGCCCTGAGGATGAAACTATAACTAACTACCTTTACAATATACCTGATAATTTCTATGAGCAAGTATTTTTCTTTTCTGAAAAGCCTTTAACCAAAAATAAAAAAGAAGAGTTAAATAGAATTTTTGCTTGCTTTCATATAAAATCTATAATATTCGTATGCTGGAAAGGCTAATATAAAAAAGAGGTGTAAATAAATGAATCAAAGTACTTTTTCGGGAAGCTACTGCACTGAAGATGTTATATTTCTTCTTAAAGACATCTCAAACCTTATAGTAGAACAAGATAATGAATTTAGAGAAAATGCTATACAAAGTGGAACCCATTATTCTGAAATGTTACCAATAGAATATACTCCTTCAAAAGAATATATGGATATTTTCTACAGTACCCTACAAGGCTCAAAAATTAAGTTAGCTACTCTAGTGGCTATATTAACAGATAAAATTATAGCTGCAAGAGGTGAAAATATTGTTTTGGTCTCCCTTGCTAGAGCTGGAACTCCAATTGGAATATTAATTAAACGATATATGCAATTTAAATACAATGTGTCCCCTGCTCATTACGGTATTTCTATAATACGTGATAAAGGTATAGATAAAAATGCAATTATGCATATACTTAAAGATCACCCTCCAGCAGATATACAATTCATTGATGGGTGGACAGGCAAAGGTGTTATTCAACATACATTAACAAAAGCTTGCAAAGAACTTTACGCAGAGCTTAATATATCCTTGGATTCTAACTTAGCAGTCTTATCTGACCCCGCTTATTGCACTCTCATTTACGGTACAAGAGAGGATTTTTTAATACCCAGTGCATGTCTTAATTCTACAGTATCAGGTCTTGTAAGTAGGACTGTACTTAACGATAAGTATATTGGCAAGGATGATTTTCATGGTGCTAAGTTCTATAGTGAACTCGCGCCCGTGGATGTCTCTAATTTCTATATAGATGAAATATGTGACTGCTTTAAGGATATAGATGAAAAATATCTATCTTCACTTATAAATACGGAAACCGCTTCTGAAGTTGCTACAGATATAGATTTCAATTCTACTTCTTTAAACTGCAAAGGACTTGAAGATATACAAAGTATTAAAGAGAAATTTAACATTAATAATATTAATCTTATAAAACCAGGAATTGGAGAAACCACAAGGGTACTACTTCGACGAATTCCTTGGAAAATATTAATTGACTCCTTTAATAATCCTAATTTAAAACATATACTAAAGCTGGCGGAGGAAAAGAGCATTCCCGTAGAAATATATACAGATATGTGCTACTCCTGCTGTGGCATTATTAAATCAAAAGAAAAAGAAGATATGTAACCAGTCAGTGTACAAGCAAGTATACTAGATATAGTTAGGATGTGTTTATA
>NZ_JAENWM010000126.1 GCF_016650035.1 Clostridium sp. | reverse complement strand
TGGCTAAAACAAATTATACTAATAAAATGATGTTTTCTTATTTATAAATTGATTTCTTAGAGGTAATCTGACGTAAATCACCTACTAATAATAGAAATAAAATGACTTTTCAATTAGTTATAATTTGACGTTCAACAATATGTAACTGGTAGCTTATTATTTATAATCTTGTTCTTATCTATTAGTTTATACTTTACGATATAACTGATCTAGACCAGGCAACATTAACTGCTCATGCTCATTTATTTCCTCAAATTTATGAAGATAGTTGAAGCATTCTTCAATACCACACAACATACCATGGGATTTACAGGTTCTTTTCACTATATTCATCAACCTATCATTGTTAGGACTTGGTACCTGATATGCATAGTTAAATCTTTCTATATATTGAGCCTTCATTCCTGGAAAATGTTCATCCAGCTTTTTATAGAAATATTCCCTGTTTCCTTCTCTTAAGGTTAATCCCATACCAAAACAAATAATGCCATGTACTTTCGCCTCTATACAATAATCCAGTATTCCCCGAATATTTTCCTCTGTATCATTTATAAATGGTAAAATAGGACTCAACCAAACTACTGTAGGAATCCCATTATCACGCATTATCTTTAACGCTCAAATCGTTCTCTTGTTGTGCTAACATTGGGTTCTATTATTTTACACAAAGCTTCATCATAAGTAGTAAGTGTCATCTGAACTACACACTTTGTCTTCTTATTAATTTTTTTAAATAAATCCAGATCCCTTAAAATTCTTGATGACTTGCTCAATATGGCCAGTCCAAATCCATAAGAATTAATAAGTTCAATACATTTCCTGGCGTTTCCCAATTTTTCTTCCAAGTGAATGTATGGATCACTAATTGCACCAGTACCTATCATACACTTCTTCCTTTTCCTTCGCAGGACATCCTCTAAAACTTTTGGTGCATTAATCTTTACCTCTATATCTTCAAAATCATGGTGCATTTGATAGCATTTGCTTCTTGAGTCACAATAAATGCATCCATGAGTACAGCCACGGTATATATTTATTCCATTTTGAGCTGATAAGATACCTTTTACCTCTGCTTCATACATAATATTCTGCTTATTTTTAAAATACTTTATTTGTTATAATTCTTTATAATCATCGAAATTTAAATCACTTGGCTGTTCTTTTGCCCTATGAATTATTTTGTTATATAAGTAAACATCGTTAACATCAAAACAATTTTCAGTAAACTCATCCAAAGAAAACCAACTTACAGCTGTGTTTTCATCTTCCTTTACTATTAGTGTTTCTTTTTCACTTACTATAAGAACGTAAGCTATAGAAAGGTGTAAGTGTGCACTAACATACCTATTTCTTCTCACATGCCCATATACAGGTAAAATGTCAATAGACACAATATGTTTTGTAAGTGCTATTGCAGCATTTATACCGGTTTCTTCTTTTGCTTCTTTAATTGCAACATGTAAAAAGTCTGTATCTCCATCTACATGTCCACCAGTCCAAGCCCAAGTATTTCGTATATTGTGGTGTATCATTAGCGCTTTATCCAGTGTTTTGTTCATTATAAACCCTGAACTTGTAATATGGGCAAATTCATTTTCTCTTAACAAAATGTTATGTGGAAATTTTTCTACATACTCAAGAAATATTTTTTTATCTTGACATTCTTGTTGGTTTGCAGGAATAAATTCAATAATCTGTTTTATATAATCCATCGATGTAACCTCCCTAAGAACTATGTGTTTTTACATACTAAGGTACGTGCGTTTTTCACTAGTCTATTTATTATTCACTTCACTATATTCGAAAACTACGAATGGTCGCTACAATCCACCATTGTATTTATGTTGTGCTATAATTATCATAACTAAGCCCCAAACAAAGAATATCCCAAAGCATGTCCAGCCGTATACTGCCTTTGATATGAAATCAATAGCACCCAATAGTATTATTCCAATTCCCATGAGAATACATGCTTTACCCATTTTTTCTGTATAAGGTTTCTTGTCTTTTTCAGCAACCCTTGTATAATGATAATCATCTCCTCGGTTAAATATAAATAATTTTAAGTTCGTAGTTTTTTACTATTCTTCATCAATCATATATTTGAGATTGATGAAGAATTTATGAAGAAGACGAACTAATTAGATTTCTGTTTTCGTTGATTTTTGGAAATATCATTATCGATTTTCTCTGTCAAAAATACTAAGATGAAATCCATTAAACAAGAATATACTAATAACAATCAATGCCCCTAAAATGAAAAATATAGTTAGTCCATATGTTAAATTAGGAAGGAAAATTGTTAAAACGAATATAATCAATATTAAAGGAAAACTCATTCGAACCCATCTTGTTGATGTTATTCGTATTATATCTCCTTCTTTAACTGCTATTTCATTGCTCTTTATTCCAAATTGTGTGACCTTTATGTGAGCTATACCATCAGGAAGTTCAATATCTACACTATTATTTTCCATGACACTGTCTGCCTTTTCTCCGTTTACTTCTATTTGGATTTTTGAGCTCATGCCTTGCCATCCAGTATTTCGTTTAATAGTAATTGACATATTATTATCTCCTTTCTTAGAAACGTTCTGCTTCATAATTGAAATTAGTTACTTCGCATTAAATTACAATTATTCATCTATCATAGCCTTGCGATAGATGAATAATATAAGAAAATTACAACAAAAGAAAGCGTGTTACCTTCTTTTACACATACTTTCACTTGTGTTGATGAACATTATTTTGTTTGGTTTGAAATAGGTGTGTTCTTTTTCCAGTCCCCTTCCCCACCATTTAAATTCCCCCAATAGTCACCTGTTTGTTTATCAAATATTACGTCATAATTTCCTGATATTGGTATGAACTCATAACGATTTGAATTCTGTATCAGTTGTGGTAATTTAGCTTCATCATTATTATTAGTTTTTAATGATTCTGAAATGAACCAAGAGCTTAAAACGATACAAAAACCTAAAAAAGCAATTGAAAAAGCTTGAAGATTTTTTTTCAAAGTAATCCCTCCCGTTCTAAAATTTTAATGCACTTTGCTAAGGAATGGAATTATCTATTCATTTCAACTCCAAAGAAATTGTTACGCTCTAATCTTATAGAATTACCTTGAACATTTGTTAAGAATACTTCTTCAATAACACCCTTACCACCACCGTTTATTGAAAGCCTTCCACCCTTTATCTTATATTCATCTAAGTCAATTTCGAAAGTTTTAGTTTCATTACCATTCAATCTAAATATAGCTTTGTTCCCATCCTTAGTAAAAATATCAATGTGCTCATTGCCTTCTTCTCTATAAAATGGATTGTTGATTGCTAGATAGAATTCTTTACTCTCATTTCCATAGTTTTTCATCTCTATTTCGGCATTAAATTCGGTGTATACCGTTGATTTTGTTTTATATTCCATTCTACTATTCTTAGAGTTGAAACCTACTGACAACAAGCCATCTGAGTATTTCTTTACATTTATAGCCGTAATATTCGTTGCTAAAGAAAATATAGTAATAAATGCTATTAATGAAAATAGCAAATTTCTTGTTCTTATACCCAAACCATCCATAGCATATTTTCTAACTAGAACTAATCCTAAAATTGCTAGTGCACTAAAGTAAAAAACAGTTAAATGTGTGCCACTATACTCTCCGGTCCATGATTTCAAACCTATAAATTCAACAACGTAATCTCCTAATGCATGTGTGTATTCTGTTGTTATCATCATATAAAATGAAATTGATAAAAAAAAGATTGATGCAATTCCTTTAACTTTTTTACCGATATTAACTCCTCCTTTTATACCCTAGTTAGTACTAACAATAAACCAAAGCAATTTTTAATTCTTTTCTTCAAATCAAACCTCACTTCTTTAATTTTAATAAATATTGTTTAATTATGAACAATATTATAATATGACACAAACTAACATTTTATTATACCAAATTTATAAATATTATGACCTTACTATCCCTTCAATTCTATCTATTACTTCCTTTGATGTATCCTTTAAGACGGTTGCGAATTACAAAAATATATAACCACTACTTATAGAATTTCTAATTAAAGAATTTAACATATTTTTTTGCTT
Source organism: Clostridium sp. (assembly GCF_016650035.1). Lineage (GTDB taxonomy): Bacteria > Bacillota > Clostridia > Clostridiales > Clostridiaceae > Clostridium_AD. The sequence goes on along the minus strand of NZ_JAENWM010000126.1, from coordinate 3,835 downwards.
TACCATTAAATACAAGGATAATTATAGGAGATAGACCTACAAATATAATTGGTAAAAAGTACTTTGTTAAAATTGATATAATTGCTATAAAAATAAAATATATTGATAATGTGACCTGTTGCCGGCATTCTTGAACCTTAACGCGACTCGCTCAGTAAAGGAATGTGCCTTGGCGTTATTTCTCTGATTTGCTTAGGTTGAAACATAAACTTGCATGTATATCTTGTCCCCCTCGCAGGTGTAGCTTGGCTTTCCTTATCATAAACTAACCATATTATACCATGGATTTTATTCTATATGTATTGATCAATGTCATTTATTACATTATTGTTTAATATGAGTATATATGGAAATCAACCTAACTTAACTTTCGTTAAATTAAGTTGCTTTTGTTTTAAACTGTATACTCATTTACAATATAGTACTGTATTCTATTTTTTATCTACTACAATAGCTTCAGTATCTTTTTTATCCATTTCCAGAATCATATTTTTAAATTTCTCTGTTGAGTCCTCTTTTTCTTTCAATAAATCAGTAATTCTTTCATTAAAACTTTCTTGTAAACCCTGTACCCTAAGTTGATGTTCCTCTTTTAATTTTAGGAGTTCTTTGCCCATTTCAAAATGTGTTCTCTCCTTTTGCATTTCAATATCTTGTTTAGCTTTAACCTTAAGTTCCTCCACTTTGTTTTTACTTATTTCCCTTAACTCATCAATTTGAGTTGCTAATCTATCTGCTTCATTATTCTTATTCGAAAAATTATTCTTAAGCTGCATATTTTCATTTGCTGATTTATCAAGATCTACTTTAAGCTTTATAATTTCATCTCTGAACTTAATGTATTTATCATTAGTCTCCGTTAGTTTTAATATTTTTTCTTCCTGCATATTATTAAGGGTTTTTAAGTTTTTAATATTTTCTTGTAGTTCCACACTAATCTGCTTTGAATCATGCAGTTCATTTCCTAGTAAGCTTATTTTTTTATTTTCTTCCTTTAATAATGTGATCTCTTCTTTCAGCTTTTGCACGTCCTTACTATTGTCCATTAGCTCATCTCTATGGATGTTTTTTATCTCTAGAGCTTTAATATTATTCCTTTCTACTAAGTTTATATATATGTCCGCCATCCTACTGGTTAGTGTTTGTAATTCTTTAATATCTTCGGACATATTATTGTCTTCTTCCCTTGCTCTATTTAATTCATAGTATTTAACTACTTGCTGCATAAGTTCCTTATTATTTATTCCTTCATTCTGAGCTAATTCATTGAATTTTTGTTTTAATTCATCACTTATTCTAACGCTTAATATTGCATCCATTGATTAATCCCTCTCTCAGTCATGTATTTTTTTACAATTAATAGCATTTATACTGAATCTTATCTAACACTTGATAATTTTCTTTCTACATACACTATAATACCTATGAAATATTAGTTTAATAATTTTTTAATAATTAATTTCTATTTGTATCTTGACAAACTTAATAATGTTTACATTTGTATACAACCGTATACACTGTATACATATACGTATACTTAATGTTTACTTTACAAGTATACCATATATTTTTTAAAAATCCATATAAAAGTAATAAAAAGTGTGATTTATAGTAAAATCAAAACCATTCAATATAACTTTTATTATATTGAATGGTTTTCACATAGATTATAATGGAAATTTATATGAATAAATATAATTAAAGTTTTATGGACTAAGTGTGGTGTTGAAAAATTTTTGAGTCAAAAAGAGGTAGGAAGCTAATATAGGTTTGATTTAGTCAAATATCCAGTAGTCGAATGATTTTTTTTTTTATATAAGGTATAATAATGTACAGGGGTGATTTTTTGAATCAAAATATAGAAATTAATAATCCACGGACCACACTTTTTAATGCAAGCAAAAGTATAACTAAAACAAATTATTTATATTCTTTAGGTACATTCATATTTTTTAATATTGTAAAGCTCACTGCCTTTAATTGTTTTATTATGTATACAACAAATGTTGCGACTGTTTCCTATAAGTTTGTATATACTCTATTATTTTGCAGTTTACTATACTTTATTGTACTAAAAATCAAATCCAAATTCATATTAACAATTTTATATATTTTACAGTCTATTTATATTTTCGTATATTTAAGCTATTTCAATTACTTTCATAGCTATCTTCATCTTTTCCAAGCCACCGCTCTTTTGACGGAAAGTATAGGTCCTATAGCTAACTTCAGTATTCCAATAAATTACAGCATGATGATTTTGTTTATAGATTTACCTTTTTTTATTTTTTCAATAATTCATTATAATAAAAAATTTATATGGAGTAAGAACAAAAAATATTTTTTAAAAAATATAATTTTAGGTTCATTATTAATACTTACCTGCTTAGAATCGTGGAATTTGCTCCAAAAAAGATTTATTTTACAACTAGGGAAAAATTTTTCTGAGAATGAGCCTGAAATTGTTGCTAGATATGGAACTGTAGCTAATAATTTGAATGATATTATTTTTAACTATGGTGGAAAAAATCTAATGAAAAAGTTTCAATACGGGAAGCCTATTTCGTCATTAGCAGTTTCTGATAATAACCCAAATATTATAGCAATACAAGTAGAGTCATTGGATTCTGCTGTTATTAATACACAATATCAAGGCGAATATATTGCACCCTACCTGCGTTCTCTAGCTGAAAAAAATATATACTATCCATATACTTTGTCATATCATAAGGCTGGCGGAACCTCAGATAGTGAGTTTTCGGCTATTAGCAGTATTGAACCTCTAAGCAATTTTCCGTCCATTAAGCTTTCTGCCTATGATTATCCAAATTCTTTTGTTAAGTCTTTGGTGAAAGGTGGCTATGAAGCTTCAGCCTTTCATGGTAATGATGGCAATTTTTATAGTAGGACTGAAGCCTATGCTAAAATGGGCTTTAATGAATTTTATGATATAAACAAGCTTGGGTTAAGTGATAATGGCTGGGGAGCCCCTGATGGCGAAGTTCTTCAATCAGCATTTAATAAACTAAAAACTCAAACTCCCCCTTTTTTTTCATACATAATAACTATGAGCAGTCATATGCCATTTACTGGAGTTAGCAATTACTACAATAATAGTAATTATGATAGCATTAATAAACCTGTAGTTAAAAATTACTTTAATTCTATTTCATATGTAGATAAATCAATAGAAAGTTTTATTAAACAAGTTAAGTCAACGCTACCAAATACCTATATTTTCATATGGGGTGATCATGCTCCGGCTATTGATTATGAAGAATATAGACAAGCTTCTTTTACTAATGATGATAAGCATTTTGAGTTTGTGCCGTTAATTATAATAACTCCTGATAATAAAAGCTACACGGAAGAAAATGCTGTGGCAAGTTTTTTAGACATTTCTCCAACAATTTTAAAACTATCAGGTGTTAGGTATAACATTTTTTCTAATGGGATTAATTTAATTGATGGAAAGAATGAACATAATAAAATACCTTTTAAAGAGAAACTATATGATGCAAAAGAACTCTTTAGTAATATTAACAAAAAAATATCAATATTGCCTATTAAATAGATAAACTCTTGTATCAAATTATTCTATTGATAAACAGTAGTCCAACTATACAAAGTATCTGAAAGTCAGTAAAATCCAATTATTGCATATCAAATTTATGGATTTTTTTATATATTTAGTATATAATTGTTGCTGAATGTCTATTTGAACAAATGTAGAGTACTCACGGAAACTAATAAATAAAACTTGAATTTGTTTTGAGTTGTATAGAATTATAAAATTTAATGATATTAGAGCGGTTTGTAATAAAAACAGGTATAG
>NZ_JAENWM010000040.1 GCF_016650035.1 Clostridium sp. | reverse complement strand
GTTTATCAGTATATATATATTTATCCTCTATGCCTAACTTCTTAATTTCATCTAACTGTCTATCCAAATTTTGGTCTTTTGAACTTACTCTTAAATATGCTACAGTTTTAATAGTATCAATCCTTCCTTTAATATCCTTTTGATACTTTAATTGTATAATTTACGTTCCATATAGTCAACACACTTTAGAAACGTTCCAAAGATATAATTCTAACTTATTGATACTATTCAAACTGTTGGTATAAGGTAATGACAATACTGTTCCATTAAGTATACTTTTGCTATACACTATCGGACAAGAAATGTTAATATATGACAGACTGTAATTTACCAATAAAGACCGATGTGATTATTTTTTGCTTTCATAACCAGAGAAAGATTTATTGGAAGTATTGCGCTCAATAATGCCAGCATATTAATCTCTATGGTCGATATGTATTTAATAAAATATTTAGTAATCATAGCCTTTTCCATTTCAATCACACTACTGGCAGCCTCTGTAAGGGTTATTAATACTATTCTTCTATCCTCTACACTTCTAATTCTATCTACCATAAGCTTCTTTTCTAATCTGGATATAACCACTGTAGCAGTGTTTAATGGTGCTATTATATACTCTGCTATCTCCGTCTTATTGGCCTTCTTCTTTCTATACAATAATAATAATGTTAATATTTCATTTTTAGAAAAATCTAAGAATATATCACTCCACTGTTCTGGAAAAAACAAAATCGCACTATACAAACCACACGTACTTTATTATAATCGAAAAAGAGGTGAATTATGGTGGATTACAGATAAATGTTTTCCGAGATTCAGCAAGGAAATTACTCTTAAAGAGAAAATCCTAAAAGAAAAACATATGAGTAAGTTTTTAAATGACCTATTCTCTCACTTAAAGAAGTGTCCTGAAAACGAATATGACCGCGTAAAGTGGAGAAATACTTTATGGTCTACTCTAAAATATTTTGGACATGATGTTGGTTTTACTGAGGATGAAATTAATGGCGACTTCTCGAAGCAACTTCCAATAATAACCCATAAGTTTATAAATAACGTTAAAGAATTCGATAACACTATAAACTTAGATAAAATGGTACAAGACTTCGGAAATGTTTGGATTATGAATATACTTCAAGTTCTTTTTATCATCAAGGTGGAATATACCCCTTCTTTTTTTACATATAGCATGCTTTACCCCTATACTGATAATTATTTAGACAACCCTTTGATATCCTTAAAAAATAAAAAATCAATTAATGAGAGGTTTAAATTAAGACTAGAAGGCGAAAAAACGAAAGATTTTTTAAAGAAAAATTTAGTTTCTCTAATTTTTGAAGCAATTTCACAAAACTATAATTTATACAGTAAACAATACATTAAAGATATGGAGAAATACTCTCCATTTAGAACGTCATATACAAGAAATGTTTTTAAAAAGATAAAGAATAACTATACAAGCTTTAAAAGTATCCATGGCTACTCCATAGATGATGTAATATTAATAGTAACTGATGTAAAATAAATGAAAAGGAGAGATTTATTTTCTTTCGAATATAATCTCTCCTTCATCATCTATATGTTTTTTAAGGTTATCATTTGATATATTTTCATAATGATGTATATCAAAAATATAAGGTAAAGGGAAAATTTCATTTAAATAATCATCCAGTTTAAAAATATCCTCTCTTGTTACCTGTTTACCAAAAATAGCAATATCAACATCTGATCCCTTTTTATAATTTCCCATAGCTCTACTTCCAAATATAACCACTTTTTCTATAGTTTCAAATTTTGATATAGCCTCATTAATATACTGAATATCTCTATTTAATAATCCAAACATATTATAGTTCCCCTGATAATCTATCATGCATCTTTTTAAGTTCTGGAAAGTACAGTTCAACTATTTCTTTTGCCATTTTACTCGCTAACCCTTCATCATAAGTGTGTGTAGTTAGATTTCTGTTTGCTAATGCATCTATCCATACATGACCATTATCTATTATCCCAATCTGAAAAGCTTGCTTAATTGCTTCCCTAGGGCTCTTTACAATATATCCTTCAACTTCTAAATAATCTTTTAATACCTTCCATGCTAACTCAAAGGTCATTTCAAAAAATTGAATTATACCCGCTTTTTCTAATTCTGAAGTTATTTCTTGCTTTGAATATTTCTCCATTAACTTATATGATTTATTGAAATTCTCAAATCTTTGTTTCCATCTAATATCTTTTAAGTTATCCATAAATACACCTCTTATTGTATAGTATATATTAATTATATCCTATTTGTACAAGTTTAATCTATAAGAAGTCTTGAAATAAATAACTATTAATCTTTTTTGATTTATTGTACCACCATTGGATGGATTTTAGCAGGATGTCTTAGAATCCATGTTACAATGACCTAAGGTAATGTTATAATATTAAATATAATGGAGATATAAATATTGGTTTATATGAAAGGTTGTTTATTATGGACATAATTATAGGCATGATTATTACATTTTGTGTGTTGATTTTTGCTATTTTCAAAGGAATATTTGTAGGATTCCCACTTCTCCTTGTTTTTTTTATTTTTGCTTATATTTCATTAAGACGAGGCTTCTTATTAAACGATGTTATTAAAATGTCCATTGATGGAGGCAAAAAATCTTTTATTGTCTTAAATATATTTGTTTTGATAGGGAGCATTACTGGTATATGGATGGCTTCAGGAACGGTTCCAGCGATAATATATTATGGAATAACATATATGAACCCTAATTTCTTTATTCTATATACCTTCATAATTAGTTGTGCCGTATCTTTTATACTTGGTACATCTTTAGGAACTGTCAGTACTGTGGGGGTAGCACTCATTTTAATGGCTAAAAGTGGCAATGTAAATGTAAATATTGCCGCAGGTGCTATTATTGCTGGTTCCTATTTCGGAGACAGATGTTCTCCAATGTCTTCTAGCGCAAACTTAATTGCAAATTTAACCAAAACAAATCTTTACACAAATATATTCAATATGTTTAAGACATCAATAATACCATTTATTTTATCTGTAGTTATTTATCTTATTATTTCACTTAAGCAGCCATTAAACCTAATACAAAATAATATAGATACTGAACTAATAACTATATTTCAAATTAACTGGATTATTCTATTACCATCAATAACCATTCTAGTTTTTTCATTGTTTAGAATAAATGTTAAGATATCTATGTTTATTAGCATAGTTATCGCCTCAATCATTGCTATAATATTTCAGCAAAATACACCTATAGAAGTACTGAAATTTATTCTTCTCGGCTTCCGACTAGATGACGCTAGCTCACTTAAAAACATCCTCAAAGGTGGCGGAATTATCTCCATGTGGAAACCAGCTTTAGTTGTTTTTATATCCTGCGCTCTGGCTGGCATATTTAGTGGAACAAATATGTTGAAAAAAGTTGAAGATATTTTGATGAAGGCAAAAACACGCTATGCCTTATTTATTTATACAACTATTACCAGCATTATCACTGCAGCCTTTGGTTGTAATCAGTCTATTTCCATCGTTTTAACACACCATCTTATGAGTAAAAGCTATGAAGACAAAAACATTGATAAATATAAGTTATCTATTGACTTAGAAAATACAGCCATATTACTTTCTGCACTTATTCCATGGAATATAGCAGCTTTTGTTCCTACTACCACAATGGAAGTAAGTAGTATAGGTTTTGTACCTTACGCCTTTTATCTATATCTTGTTCCAATAGTTAGCATGTTAACCCTTAAGTTTTCAGAAATAAAACACAGAAAACTCTTTATAGCTAATCATGAAAACAATAATACAATAAAAACCGACTTACCTTAAATAGCTAAGTCGGTTTCTCTTAATTGCTTCCCGCTAAATACCCTGTAGAAAACGCCATCTGAAGATTATATCCACCTGTTTCAGCATCAATATCTATAACTTCTCCTGCAAAATAAAGATTCTTTATAAGCTTTGATTCCATGGTGGAAGCATTTATTTCTTTGACTTTAACTCCACCTGAAGTTACTTGAGCTGCTTTAATTGATAATGTTTCTCTAGCTGTTAGCTTCATTTCCTTCATATAATCAATTATTTTATTCTCATCCGCCTTCTTTAAATCATTAACCTTAACGTCAGTTAAGCCTAACATATTAAATATTTCCTTTAAGAAGTTTTGTGGAAGAGTTCCTTTTAAATTATTAAGTACAGTCTTATTTGGATTTATTCTCATGATTTCTGATATCTCAGACTTAGACGTGTCTCTTAAAAAGTCTAAAGTAACTTGTACTTCCCCCTCTACTAAAGCTTTATTTATATATGATGAAAGCTTTAATACTGCTGGTCCTGATATTCCAAAATGAGTAAATATCATGTCACCAAACTTTTCTATACTCTTCTTTTTAATCTTAACTAAAATTACAACATCCCTCATTGAAACACCTTGTAAACTCTTAACAAACTCTTCCTTTATAACCAAGGGAATTAATGCAGCATATAAGGGCGTTATAGTGTGTCCGTTATTACTTAGTACTTCAAACATAGAACCATCTGAACCTGAATCCGGATAGCTCTTTCCTCCAGTTGTGACAATTACTTTTTCTCCTAAAATTCGTTTTCCCTCGTCAGTTATTACACCCTTAATTATTCCATCTTTAATAATTAACTCTTGGACTTTACTATTATACATAATCTTAACGTTATTTCTTTCTAAATCACTTTTTAATACTTCTATAACTTCATCGGCCTTATCACTTTTAGTATATATCTTTTGGTCAAGCTCCTCTTTATATTCTAATCCATTTTCTCTAAAATACTCTAAAAGTTGAAGATTTGAAAATGTATAAAGAGCACTATAGAGGAATTTTTTATTACTCACTATTTTATCAAAAAATTCCTCTATATCTCTATTATTTGTAATGTTGCATCTGCCTCCACCTGTAAGTTTTAGCTTGGCACCAACTTCTTTATTTCTTTCTATTAATATAACTTCATTATCTTTTGATGCACTAATGGCTGCCATAATTCCAGCAGGACCGCCACCAACAACAATAACTTTTAACATAAATACACCTCATTAAATTTCATTTGTTTGTTTTATTATAATTTATTGTAAACAGTATTTCAAATATTATTTTACATTAATGCATATGAAGATAAAAACAATTTGTTTAGTCAACTAATCATCCAGCATCTTGTTATTTATTTCCTGGGCAACTCTTGAAATAAAGCATCACACTGCTATGAACTATAACAGTGTGATGCTTTAATTCTAAGTGCGTTATTTGTGATTTTGAATCTATTCAGAAAATATTATAGCAGAAGCATCATCGCTTTTTTTAAATCTAGGAAATTTTAATATATCTGCATCTTCTTCTTCAATAAATCTTATAACGTTATAGATTTGCTCTAATCCTTGTTTTTCAACTATTGAAATAATATTATTTTTATCTACATAATTATAATTATCAAAAATTACTGAAAAACCATCTGACATTAATAAAATCTTTTTACACTCCACAAAATCAAAACAACCGCAAAGGGAGTTTTCTACTGCATTTTTATCAAATTCTAATGTCCAGTAGCCATTTGGAGTATTTTTAAGTAACCTATGTTTAACAAGTAATGAATTTATTTCTTGTCTAGCTTCAATATATTTCATCCCTTTATCTACCATCAATTTCGCCATTTCTGTTTTTACTTTACCATCTAGTATATCAAGTAAGTTCTGTTTTATACTTAATGATTTGCCATTATTATTTTGAACTATTAGAGTGCAATCTCCAAGTAAAAAGTATTCTACTTTCTTATTGTTAATTCGTATAACAACTATAGATGCTGATGGTAAATCAGTTCTATCAATATGTTTTAATTTTACAATATGGTAAAACTTATTACTTATACACTCTATCCCCTTAATAATAATTTCTTTAATACCTGTAGAATTATCCGAAATGTTTTCTTTAAGGTAGTTATTCCACTCATTAACAAACCAATATGCATCACTTAAGGAACCTGTAAAATTTTTGTTATTAAGCCCTGTTGCCCCATCTATAACCCAACCATAATTATCCGTTGCATAAACAATATCTTCATTAGTTTTATTCCCTGCAATTGAAATCGAGTCGTGTATTGAGAATTTCATTTCATACAACTCCTTTTTTATACGTTTCATTCTAAAAATTAGTAGATAAGTATATGAATACAGAATGCCAAAACAATACATGTTATACCCATTATAAATATGACTATACTCCTTTTAATGTACCTATTTCCGTTAAGTATTATACCAAAACTACTTAATACTAGCATAATCATACCGCCTAATTCTAATATTAGTAGAAAAGCATCTTGAAAATTTGATTTAATTAAAATTTGAACAGAAGCAATAATAAAACTTATTAATGCCGTAAAAAAGCCTAAAAACTCTAAGTTTTTATTTAAAGAATCTTGTATTTTACCTTGCACTTCCTTTTCTGATTTCACCATCGATTCTCTTATGTCCTTATTAAAGTCCTCCATTTTTTTACGATAATTTTCAAATTCAAGAAAGGACTTATCTGCATAATTTTTAGAAGTTATTTGAATTAAATATCTTTGATATTCTCCTATCCTTATAGAATAATCAGTCCTACTAGAATTTTCTTTATCAATAGCAAATAATATTTCTTGCTTTGCTTTTTTATACTCTCCAGATAATGCAAGTAATCTTCCATATGTGCAATAAAATTTAGCATAATCTGATGTTTCTTTTAAAACATCTTGTAGCAATTGCGTAGCTTGTTCTAACTCTACTAGGTTACTCTTTACCTCAAGTACACCATCTTCAAAAGCTTCAGCAATAATCTCTGTAAAACAATGAATTATACCTACATTATGAGGTACATCCTTTATTGATTTTCTGGACAATACAATAGCTTCCTTTATATCCTCTTCTCTACCACGTTGCATTAAAAACATTGCCTTTAAATAACTATATGTGGGATTTTCATAAAAGACGTATTTATATTGTTCAAGTGTTTCTCCATATTTACTAGTATCTTTTCTTCTTCTATAATATGTACATAGGCAGTAAAAAGCAGTGTAAAAAATATTTGAACTATCTTGATATTCTTTCAAAATTTCAAGTAATTTATCCTCAATAGACTCTGTTTCCAATATTACATATACAATATAAACTTCAAATAATCTTTCTTTTTCATCAGGAAGTCTTTTAAAAAATTCTTGCAAATTTATCATTCTACCTTTATATTCCTGTAGGGCTCGTCCTAAATCAGTATTATTCAAGCTTAACACCTCATTTATAAATTTATCAATTTAAATGTTTTTATTTAAGTAATTTATTATACCATAATTTAATAATAAAAATGCTATAAAAGATCCGCGTTATTTGTGGTACGGTTCACCGTACCCGTTATAACGTAGACCTTTTTCTATATGCCTAAAGAAGCTTTAATTTCTCTAGTTAAGTCATAAAGAACCTCTTCAACACGCTTATTAAACTCTAAATAAACAACACCTTGTATGTCAGAAGGATTTTCTATATTGCCTTTTTTAATAACAGCAAGTTGTTTTCTATCCCATTTAGCCCAAAAGTAGCCCAATTCAAGAATTACATTTTGCCTAGCCCTATAAATTATTTTATTATCCCCTTCGTATTTAAGCACATCATCAGGAGTCATTATTATTACTGCATAGGAACATTCATTAGCACGTTGCTCAAATTTCTCAGGAATAGTTAGCCCACAATTTACTTCATCCATTAATATTACGGCTTCCATATTTAAATCGTCTTTTATAAATTGTTTAACTCTTCTTGCAGTAGCTTCATCACTTCCATGTACTATAAATACCTTTTCTTTTCTATCCACCCTAATATCCTCCTCGCTTGCTTGTTTTGTGTCTTTGATTTTATCTACCATTTCTATAACTTTTGTCTCATGTTGTATTTCACTATTCACAAATATTTCTAAAGGAGATGAAATCCTTTTCTTCTTATCTTCTATAACTATATCGGGATTAACTTTATAGGAAAAGTTAGCAAATCCTATCCTATCCCTCCAATTAAATTCTTCACCGCAATCGTTACATTCAAATAGTGCACCATATAATTTTGTATCAACCGTACAATCACAATTACAATTTGGGCATCTAGTAATTACTTTTAAATATATATACCCGCTTCTACTTAAATATTGAAAAAAGTCTTGTGCTTTTATGTCAGATATTTCTGTATACTCCGCAAATTTTGTATAATCTAAATTATTCAGATGCAATTTCGGTATCATCTTTATCCACTTCAAGAACTTTCGAACTAAGGGCTTGTTCATATTTTGTATATCTACTATATCCATAATCAAAATCCTTCTCACTTAAATTTTTAAAGAAATGAATGTTTAAAAACTCAGAGCTATTAGTATCATAACATGTCCTTAAATCTTGCCCATTACTCAACCATAGCACTTGAAGTACAGAAATCTTTTTCGAATTATCAATAGGGCTTCGTAAAGCCATATATGTTTCAGAATCAAATATAGGGTCTTTACAATTTTCACCTCTTAATCTCGCGCTAACATTGGTACCATCGTTAAATTTTAAATATGTAACAAACCCATCCACACCTTCAATTTCTTCACCTAATTTTTTGGAATAAATTATATCTGAAATTAATAGATGTTCAATTAATTTCACCAAGCTACTTTTTATGTCAAATATATTGTTTTGTGTTTTTTTCATCTCTATAGCTGAAATTTTTAGTGTATCCATCAATTCTTTTGTTGTATTATCTAATATTGTATCTACTTCAACAGGTTTTATAGAAACCATTTTTCTATATATTTGGGAATATAAATCTTCGCACATTCTGTACAAAACTACCTTGTGTGTATAATTAAAGGCATCCACAATAATATCAAATAAAGAAAATACTTTTTCTTTATACTTTCTAAATAAAAAATCTGGTTTATGTCTATCCTGTATTACTTTTGCCTTTGGAGAAACTTTTATCACTACAATTTTATTATCCAAATCTACTTCTACAGCTACATAACTGTGTTCACTTTGCTTAATATCATCTTTATCCAATACTTCAACTTTATATCCAAATAATAATTTTATTTTAGATACAGTTTTATCGTCAAAGCTAGGTACTATTTTAAAAGCAACTAATTCCTTCTTCTCATCATCATTAGAAAAGTATGTTGTCGCTATTTTATTATAATATATCTCATTTATATTATAATTACTTTTCATTATTTCAATTAATTGATTTGAATCTTTTATTATATTATTAAATGAATGTATTTTATAAACATACGTTTCCCTTTGCTTACCATAAGATAACTCATTAAATAGGTAATCATTAAATGTTTGAAAAGATATTTTCCCTGAATTTATTAACTCAGCAATATAATCTTCATATTTTTTTCCAGACTCAATAAATTCTTTATGAAATTGATATTTAAAAAGAAAATTAGATAAAGACCCATTGTTTATATTATTAGTAATTAATGTTGTTAAAATATATGCCATGCTTCATACTCTCCCCCCAAAATCAAAATATGCATATATTTATTATATCATACAAAAATATACATAGTAACATATCATACTACAACGTTAATAAAATACATTCATGCTTTACCGTTAAGTTAAAATAAAAAGAAGAACCATTTATATTCTAATAATAAACAAAATAAAAGAAGGAGCCCCCCTGCTTTGGAGATTCTCCTTCTTTATAAGCTTCCCTCATAACTTTAAATACTAGCTATCGCACCAATTAACTCTTCAAAATCCATCAAATCTTCATATACGCTCAAATCATATTTTCTTGGTACAATGCCTAATTCATTAAAATGTCCTGCGTATTTTATTTGTTTGTTAGCCCTGCATTCTTTTAATTCTACCTTATTATTAACATTAAATAACAAGTAACAAATTAAATTATCACTGTCTTTTACAGCATTTATATCCTTATACACATGCAAGTTATCACAATAACTAAAACCTCTATTTTTATTTTCTCCTAAGTATTGAATTTGCTTATCAACATATTTTTTAATTCTTGGGTTGTAGTGATTGTATAATCTCTCGTCTATAACTTCTTTATAATTTTTCATTTAATATTTCCCCCTTTAATTTTACCAATTATTATTTTTTATAGCATCATCGAACATTTTTATTATTTTTTCCCTTTGTTCATTAGGATTCACCTTTTGGGTTTCTATTATTAACTGAACATCCCTTAATATTTCATCATAATTAACTTCATCATAAAGTTTAATTACCGTATCAGTTAATTGGCTTATATTTTGAACATTTCCAGTAAGTTCACTTTCTCCAGTAAGCTCCTTGGAATCAATTCCCATAGCTACGCAAAAAGCACCTATCATTTTAATTGATATCCTCCCACGAGCTATTGCGGTTCTTATTGCATCTTCTTTAAATTGACCTTCATTAAGAACCTTATCCAGTAATCCTTTACGTTTGGCTTCATTATAGTAGTAATTTATTGCAAGAGATGTTTTTTTATTATCTACAGATTTGTCTCTACCCACAATATAACCCTCTTTCACATTTAATTTTTCGTGTCTAATGTGTCTATACCGTTTATTATATTACGCTCTATGTGTCTATACTTTTGTTTTTATTATATCACACCCTCTAAAAATGTCAAGTTATTTCAAAAATAAATTTTAGACAGTCTAGACACATATTGAATAATCAAATTTTTATTGTAAACAAAATAAAAGAAGAAGAACCCCCATCATTTGGAGATTCTCCTTCTTTATCTTTTATGAAATATTTTTGTACCTTTTCGTCAAAGTGTAGTACTATGCTTTCTATATCCTTTTTACCTTTTATGGTTATCTTATTTATTATTAATTGAAGTAAAGATTTTTTTTCTTCTGGAGCCGTTATTTCAAGTAGCTTTTGAAAATCACTCAATGTACTTCTTACTACCTCATAAGGTATGTTTACTGAATCATTATTTTCTAACTTTATTTGTATTTGTATCCTACGATTAGATTGCACCTCTATATCTGCTGTTATGGTATCCATTCTTTGTGCCAGTGTTGTCTTGTCTATCGTCCCATCTTCATATAGCTCAAAGACTCTATTCTTTCTGTTTTCTAGGTCTTTTAGGCTCTTTGATAGATGCTCCAGTTCCTTTTCCAGTGGTACTATTATGTCCTTTCTTTCTCTGTTTAGGTTTTTTACGATATCCTTTAGTATCCTTTCACTAAATACTACGTCTTTAACTCTTGATAATACATATTCTTCTGCATAGTCGGCTCTTATTCCATTGGAATTGCAAGCGGCAGTACCTTTATTCCTCCAGTTTCCACAGACATAATATCTATTTACATTATACGTACCATCTTTACGCTTCTTTTTAGTCCTACTTGCTACCATTGAATATCCACAAACAGGACATTTCATTAGTCCTGTTAAAATATAGTTACTTACAAATGCCTTTTTAGGTTTACCCCCTTTCATCTTGTATAGCACTTGGACCTTATCCCACAATTCTATTGGAATTACAGCTTCATGTTCTCCATCCGCAATTATTGGTGACTTATTTGTACCCTTTCTTCGCTTTTCTGTCCAATTTTCTCTAACATTATAACGTATCTTACCAATATAAAGAGGATTCATTAGTATATCTTTGACTCCACCTGCACCAAACATATTGCCCCTTTTAGTTTTATATCCTTCATGGTTAATCTGATTAGCAATAGCCTTTAGTCCTTTACCAGAAGCATACATGTCAAATAGCATTTTAACTATAGCTGCTTCCTGTGCAACTATTTCTAGTCTTGTATTATTCTCATTTATTATTACCGACTTATATCCAAGTACAGTTCCACCATTCCATTTTCCCGTTCTTGCTCTCTGCTTCATGCCCATCTTAACATTTTCCACAATAGTTTCTCTCTCAAATTCACCTATTGAAGCCAAGACATTCATCATCAGCTTTCCTGCTGGCGTTGTAGTCTCAAAAGCTTCTGAACAACTTTTAAAGGCTACATCATGCCTTTCTAGCTCTTTAACTATTGTAAGTAAATCATATTGATTCCTGGCTAACCTGTTTGTCTTCCATGTCCAAACTTCATCGAAATTACCTGCCTTAGCATCTTGGAGCATTTGCTGTAGTTGAAGTCTATTGATCA
Organism: Clostridium sp.; assembly: GCF_016650035.1. Taxonomy (GTDB): domain Bacteria; phylum Bacillota; class Clostridia; order Clostridiales; family Clostridiaceae; genus Clostridium_AD. The sequence goes on along the minus strand of NZ_JAENWM010000040.1, from coordinate 20,994 downwards.
TTGATTTTCCACTTATACCTTTATCAGCATATACTGCAACTAGCTCTTTGCCTTCCGCTTCACACTTCTGTCTTATTACATTTTCCTGTCCTGCAATACTATAACCTTCCTCAGCTTGCTCAGCTGTGGATACCCTTAAATAAGCGACTATCCTACGTTTAAGCATTTATCATTAGCCTCCTTACTTTTCTCTCCATCATTATTAATGTACTTTTTAACTATATTAGTAATTAAATCTATCATTATTTCATAGCTTACGCTTTCCTTTTTCATTATAAATTCCCCCAGTATCTTTATCTATTTAATTATATATATTTACATATATTGTTGAATACACCTATGGCTATTGTTACTTTATAAACTCCCAAACATCATCAACAGGACAATTTTCATATAAAATTGTACCTGTATATCCTAAATGTTGTAATTCTAAATAAGATTTTATCCTTAGAGTTCCTTTAATAAATTCTTTTTCTAAACGATTATATAAAGACATTAATTCAATAGTAAAGCCAATCTTCTTTTCTGCAATATTTTCAAAATAATTTCTTCCAGCATCACCAAGTGGAACAATGTTTGTTACAAATCCTTTCAATAATTTATAACTAATATTACAATTTTCTTGAAACCAGTCATAACACGGATTTACACAAATTGCTAATATAATTTCATCAGTCAATGACATTCTACTTATTCCATTGGTGGTATATTCATTAATAACAAACTCGACATCAGACGCAAACATTGTCATTCCCCCATCATTAATTGATTTTGTCTAATAATAGGTTAGAAACTTGCTTTTTATAAGAAAATTAATTTCCATTGGATTCTTAATAAACTCTTATAACAAGCTCCTATTCCTCTTACGTTATACTTTAGGTTTATATTCTTTGAATATTATAAATCAAACTGCATAATATTCACCTCTTGTTTGCGTAGCTTCATACCATCAACATCAATATAGACTAGTGCCGAGCGTGTAGTGTTATCATAAATAATACTACCAATATGTTTAGGTTTTATGCCTATTTCATTAAGCGTTATTCCTGCCTGAGTTTGTATATTTTTTGATATATCGTCACCACCTTCACTATCACCATCAATTTCAATACCCTTAATTAAACACTCGATCTCAACGGTAATCCCCTCTTCAACTATCAAATAACCAATCTTATAATGTTTTTTTAAACATTCTTTCATTGCCATTGCTATTTCAAGTGTTGCCTCACCCTTATTCATTGTTATATTAATCCCTACTAAATATTTTTTGTCCATTTTTATTTCTCCTTTTAACTTTATTATTTTCATTTTATATTAAAATATTTTTTGTTTATATTTATTTCTATCCCTTAACTTTCTATAAGATTATAATAAAAATCCCTTTTCCCCGTTATTTCTTAAATATATATTTATTTTTTGCCATATTCAGATTAATTTATTGTAATAGTTTTTCTATACATACTATTTTATTCATGGGGAAACGGGGTTTTCCCCCAATAATTCATATCCATCTATTATAACTACATATACTTCTTCCTTATATCCTAATGAATTATTTCTACTTCTAGTTAATCTACCTTTTTCACAACTTAGCTTTCCAGCATTCTTTAGTTCCTTGAGCACTATATTTTTATTTTCGTATCCCGCTGATATTATCATGTCATTAAAGGCTATTTTGTTCATTTGTAACTCAGTGCAAGATTTTTTTTGTATTATCTTACCAAATATATCACCATACGTTTTGCCTCCATCATCAAATTTGTTCTTATACTTAGAAACGTATTGTTTGATGTAGTCTATAGCTGAAACTCCAAAATTTCTATTACTTAAAGATTGTTCTTCTATTTTTAGTATCATGCTAGTTATACCTTCAATATCTAACTTAATATCCATCATATTTTGGAATAGCTTCGCAGTTTGTAATAAAATCGCATATTTATTGCACCTTCTCATAGCCATATTATCAAGAATAAGCTTTTCATCCATAATCTTATACAGGTTTTCCTTAATAACTTTAAATTGTTGTATTAATTTAGATTTACCTATACTTATAACATAGCTTGCAAATTCAATTCCTAGGTGACCATAGTTTTTTAATATAGCATTATTTATAGTTTCAGAATTTTCCGCACTTTTAGTCCATTCAAAATTACTTGCTTCCATTACTCGAATCTGAACGCCAGCGTTCTTACTAGCTGAACCAATTAAAGATTTCTCTCCATTTGATAGTATAGTAGTTAACCACGTTGCACTTTCTATTATTTCACACTCTTTATTTAGACGATCTTTATCCGTTCCATTAGCTAAAGCATATATGAAATTTGTGAAATTTGTTGTATTTGACATTGATATCTCATCTATAGCATAAGGAACACCTTTCAACCAAGTTAACTTCTTTAGCAGTGCGTTATTAGTTCCGTTATAGGTTCCATACAATCCAGTCTTCTTTACATCAGGATATCCGAACATAGATATTGCTAACTTTAATGCTGTAGATTTACCTGTAGTTGAATTTCCTACTAAATGAATTATCATAGTATCTAATCCTAACTCTTCCCCTACAAATGCTAGAGGTATAGCTGACAACCCACTTATAACTGCAAATTCTAATTCACATTTTCCAATAACTTCTCTTTTTAACATTTCTACATATTCATCTCTACTACCTTGCGGTTTAAGTTCGTAGTTACCTACATACTCAGAGTCAATACCTATTGAATTATACAAATTATATATTTCTTTATCACCATTTTTTGAAAACCCTAATTTTGAATGCACTTTTTTCACCAGTGCATTATTTTCACACTCCCTAAGATGCTCCTCTAACTGCCCAGAATTAGAATTTGTAATATCTACTCCATACTTTTGAAGTGATATTAGATTTCTTTTATTTAAATAATTTTCTCTATTAACTGTTCTTTCTTTGATTCCCTCGAATGATTTATATTTTAAAATTGCTTTACAAGTTGAATCTTCTATATTCGTAATAATTTCCTTTATTTCAATATAATTAGATATCTTTTTCCCACTATTCATTAAATAAACTCCATTTTCATCACACTTATATTTATTCATGTTACCCTTAATTTCAGCTATTGCTGTTTCTGGTTGTATTTCTATTTCCAACCTTGTACAAGGTGTAGACACACTATCTGCCCTCTCGGTATTGAAAGGATAATCTGATGTAAATCTTTTTTCGGTTCCATCCATTACATCTCCCAAGCTACTATTTGCTCTCTTACTTATATTCTCTCTTAAACAATTATCTCCATCTGTTATTGAGTTATTTAAAGTATCCATTGTTTGTAATGACCCATCTTTATTTCTTTTACGTGGAAATCCTCCTAAGGGACATTCTCTTTGCTTCTTCATCATTTTTTATTCCTCCTAGTTATTATTTTTGCTCATCCTCATTAACATAATTCAATTAGCTATCTTATTCAAAAGGGTTAATATCTACAATGTTTAAGTATCCATTATTTTCTTTAGTTGTTATGGTTAACATACTACTTACAAAATATTGTATGTCTATTTCTTCTTGTCTTGGTACCCCGTCATAATACACACAGTTTAACAACTTATTAATCAAATAATTATTATTAGTAAATATAAGAAAGCTGCCAGTCATACCATCCTTAGTTGTTACCCCTATCCTTAATGCTTCTGATCCATTCCCAAATTTAATATTGTTTGCACTCTCCACCATTATTTTCCAAGTTCCTTCCCCAATCATTCCTTGTCGCATAAACATTTAACAACGCCTCCATGTTTTTATTTTTGATATTATTTATTGTGTTTGGCTTGTATTAATATATTATCATGGATAAAATTTCCGGTAAAACACCATACTGTTAAGCAGTTTTTTAGCTTAAATTCGTATCTAACAATCGTACTGATAACATTCTTATACAAAAAAAAATAATCTGGTTATATGCCTATATAACCAAATTATTTCTGCTGTTTTTAGATTTATTTACTTTTTATATTAATTTTTGTCTTATTAGATACTTATTATATTTAAAATTGTCTTATTTAATTAAACTTTCAAATTCATCACTAATTTCGTTTTCTGATTTACCTTTAATAGTAAAATTATTTCTCTCTATTTCATCCCATACTAAATTAATCCTGTCTGCACACAAAAATTTTTTAGGAAGAAATATCACTTCAACTCCATTCTTATAATAAGTATTTTCTTCTATTAAACTTTTAAATATATTATTGCTTTTCAAAACTATTATCAATTTAATATCTTCTTTAAGATTTTGTTTTTTGTCATCTACGAATTCATTTATAGTATCAATGAAAATCTCTTTATTAATATGATTTTTAATATCATATTCAAATAGCTCTTTTACATTGTAAAATCCATATAAAATATATTTTGAATAAGTATGAATATCATTTCCTCTCAACATTATTTCTATTTCCTTTATTTTTTTTACTTCTTCTGATTTGTCTATTTTTTTTACCTTTTCTATTTCTTCTGATTTTTTAAAAAGGTTTTTTAGCACCCTTTTGCCTCGATGGTATATTACTTCTGATTTGTCTATTTCTTCTGATTTTCTAAGGTTTTTTAGTATCCTTCTGCCTAGATAGTATGTATCAAAATGCCAAACGCTGTAATACTCATTATTTTCATATTCATTTATTAGGTCATTTGTAATTTTTGTAAGTCTTTTATTTTTCTCCGCATCATAATTATTGACTTTATAAAGAGTATCACTATCACTTAATAACTTATCACAATATATCTTACTTACTTCTATACCAAGCTTACCGTTAATGTATCTTTTTAGTAATGAACCATTCCAAATTGAATACCCTAATCCAAGCTTTAATGGATTTCTTTTTAAAGCTTTTTCTATTTTCTCCTTCTGTTTTTCATCCATTTTAGGCATACGTCCTGAGTAATCATAATTAATAATTTCATATCTTCCACCTATATCATATCTATTTACCCATCTACTTATAGTTCTTATCGATACTTTGTGTTCTTCCGCGTTATCTTTATTACTTACACCTTTATAATAATTTATTAATACTCTGAGTCTCTTTGATAATTTATTATACTTAACACTTTTTTCAGTATCTGATAAATAGTCTTCCAAATCCTTTAATATATCATCATTTTTTCTCATTAATTCACCTACTTCACAAAAAAATATTTATATACTTATTTTAATATTTTTTTGTGTATTAATCAATATTTACTGTAATGATGAACCAAACGTATCTATATTTCTATAATACCTTTGGTTCTTTCTTATTTCCATATTCAGATACATCTAATATATCAAGCTCCATATAATACTATAATGCTTTAATTACCTCTTTTTTTTAATGCATATGCTGCTGCACTTTTCTGTTTTAAAGCGCCTGTTTTTATTATTTTCATTAGTCGTTCGTCAGGATAATTATCCATTTCTGCTGCCAGACCAATTGTACTTAATACTTCATCCATTACCGTAGATGCAATCGCTTTTATTCCTATTTTTAATATATTAACGAACCCCATACTTATCTTACCTTCTTTCTATTCTTATTAATAACTTAAAAATACTTTCTTTGATATCTTTCCTATAGTCTTAGTAGAAGCTAAATTTACTCCTCCACCGATAATTCCACCAATTAATGGAACTGCCTTACCTAGATTTAATATTCCTTCTTGTCCAAACTTTGTTAGCAGTCTAAAACCTACAGCTTTATTGATTCGCTTTATTGTTTCTAAAGAAATCCTCTGTATAGCTGATTGTGTTAATTTAGTACCTACTTTCATTCCAACATCCTTTGCAATTTCTATAGCTGTATTTCCTGCTAAACACATATAAACTAAGCTCTTTACCGAATCATCCTTTATATCATATCCGCCTATGAATGCTACTGCCGCTATCATTCTAATTTGAACGTATATTACACTATAAATACTAGCAGGCATTGCAACTGGCAATGTTATCACTCCCCCTAATCCTGTTATAAACCCAGATGTTGTACATTTTCCTACTTGCCAACTTATTAAACTATCACATGACTTTACAGTATTACAACCATTTTTATTTAGATACGAAATTGCTAATTCTTCTGCTGATAATGTTCCTGGTAATCCACTTAAGGATTTTTCATAAGTCCAATCCAATGCCTGCATAATTTTATTATTCTGTATTAATTCACCCATTATTTATCTTCCCCTACATTATATATACTTTTTAATACTCGTCTGCTAACATAAGCACGCTTTGTTGTGAGTCATCTATTACATATACTTTAGTATTAATAGGCTTATCAACGGATATCAAGTAATGTTTCTTGTATAATGGCTCTTCCTGTGAGTGTACTATTTCTTGATTAAAAGTCTTACTATTCCTTATTTCTCTAAGTTCAAATACTTGTAGATAATCTATTGTAAAATCTTTTTTTAGCTTTAATAAGTCAATAAAGTTCCATAATGCTACTTGGATGGATTCACCAACTTTTTCATTTATTCCGTTTGTAATATACCTAGCATTATCAAACATATCCGTAATTCTCCCTATAATATTCCTTTTTCTTTTAGGCTACAATAACTTTCATTCCCAATAATGATGTGGTCAATAAGCGGAAGCCCTAGTATCTCCCCACATTCTTTGATCCTTGTTGTGATTTTTATATCTTCATTGGAAGCTGAAGGGTCTCCTGATGGATGATTGTGAAAAAGTATTATTGAAGCTGCATTGCTTAGAATTGCAGCCTTAAAAACTTCTCTTGGATGAACAATCGAGCTAGAAAGGCTCCCTACCGAAACTTCATTCAGTGCAACTGGCTGATTTTTCGTGTCAAGGCAAAGTAGCCATAGATGTTCACGGTCTGAGTCTTCAAGAATTTTTTTTCCAAGCTCCACCGCATCTGTTGGGCTCGTTATCTTTCGTATGTTGTATAGGATAGTTGCTTCTCTTACCATTTTTATAGATACTATGTTTATCCTTTTAGCAGGTGTATTCTTATTTTCTGCTGTTATCATTTCCTTTTTACCTCCGTCTATTTTATCAACACAATATGTGCTCTTTGACATATTCCTACCTTCTTTCAATTATTTATTTTACATTTAATATTTCAGCTAAACTTTTTACAAATTCTTTTGAAAATACTGCTCCTGATAATGCTTCCTTCATTAGTTGCAATAGCTGTTCTTCTGTTACATCTAATGAACGTGGAACATACCTCTCTTTTGATTTTATAGTATCCTTATACAAGCTGAACCTAATTTCATCCCTCTTCTTATCCTTAATAAATATCTTTTCGATACAATAGGTATACTCTTCATCAGCTAATTTTCCTTGATTTAATATCTGACAGTATTTAGTCTCTTTTATTATTTTTCTTGCCATAATTACCTCCTATGTTTTTTTTGCAATAACAAACGCCTTAATTACCGATACAACGGTGATTAAGGCTTTTAATCTATCATATAGTTTATAAAACCCTGTAATGTTATTGGTATCCTTATTTTCATTCACAACTACACCTCCAAATAGATTAGCAGTTCTTTAGCTGTTAGTCTTAGTGGTATAAGTAAATTTATATTCTAATCACAACTTAGGAACAATAGAAATGGTCTAAAAGTAAATAATAACAACTTATTCGCATATACATTAGACAAACAATAAAATCGGTGGGTGTATATTGCAAGAAATACTTGAATATAAAAGTTTTTATCGTAAAGTTGTAGGTGGTGAGGGAAGTAGATGTAATTATTCTACAAGGCTTGATGTATATGGTTGTGGATGCCAACATGATTGTTCTTACTGTTTTTCAAAAAGTTTATTGAATTTTAGAAAGCATTGGAACAGCGAACAACCTAAAGTTGCTGATATCTCAAAAGTAAGAAAAAGAATTTCATTATTACCAAATGATATTTGTGTTAGGCTAGGTGGCATGACCGATTGTTTTATGCCAATGGAAAAGCAGATAAGAAATAGCTACAATGCTATTAAGGAGTTAAATTCCCACAAAAAACATTATCTTATAGTAACAAAAAGCCATCTCATTGCAGATGATGAGTATATTGCTATACTTGATAAAAAGCTTGCTCATATACAGATTTCAGTCACTTCAACAGATGATAAATTTTCTCAAACATATGAAAAAGCATCGGTTCCATCCAAAAGAATAGAAGCTATAGAAAAACTATATTCTTTAGGTTTCGATGTTCAATTAAGATTGTCACCTTTTATTCCTAAATTCATAGATTTTAATTTAATAAATGATGTGAAATGTGATAAAATACTTGTTGAATTTTTAAGGATTAATACATGGATTCAAAAATGGTTTGATATAGATTATAGTGAGTACACAATAATTTCAGGCGGATATAAACATCTTCCTTTAGAAAAGAAAATTGATTATTTAAGTAATATTGTAGGATTCAAAGAGATTTCAGTTTGTGAAGATGTAGAAGAACATTATAGATATTGGAAGAATAGTATTAATTACAATCCTGATGATTGTTGTAATCTAAGGTTATAAGAATAAAATCTGATTAACCCCTTTAAATATATAATTTTTATATGTTCAAGCTATAGTTAAATGTTGATTGTTTCTATATTATTTTTAAATTTTACAGTATTTAGTCTCCTTTGTTACTTTTATTGCAATAATAAACCTCCAATGTTTTTTTTGCAATAACAAAAGCCTTAATCACCGTTGTATCGGTAATTAAGGCTTTTAATCTATCATATAGTTTATAAGATTTTGTGGAGTTAGTTTCATTGGAATAATAAGTGAAATCACATAATCATTATTACAAATTATTAAGCAACTAGTGTAATCTTCGCAATTGGAGCATATTACCCTGTCGACATATTCTGGAATAATATGATTACAGTCTATATATACTTTACGTTTTATTTTTTTAAAGTCCTCTTCCTTTTCTATAACCAAGACATATCCTCCATTATCTTCGTACTTGTTTCTGTTTTCTCCATATTCTCTGTCTAGTATTTGTAGTATACCTTTAATGTTTTCTTGTACCTCCCATGGTAGACCTTTAAGAATTTCTTTTTCTTTTAAATAACTAATTTCTATCATTTTATTACCTCCTAAAAATAAAAATAACTCTTACCTGTATTATTAAATACAAGTAAAAGTTATTATTTCTGTTATAATATATATTTATCAGTTCCTATATATTTTTACATTACTTCATAATTTTTTTCAACTTCTGTGCCAAAAATCATTTTTTCAACTTTATTTTCAATGAATTCCTTAAGTTTTAAAATTTCATTATTTAATTGATATATCCCCAATTCCTTATTTCTCTCTACTGATTTTGAATAATAATTTTCTTGTGTTAAATTATTAATACTGCAAACTTTATTATAATATATTTTAACCAATTCTTCTCTCAACTCACTGTTGAAATTAGGTATAGGAATATTTGACATACCCTCTTTGTATAATATAGGTACCATTCCATCAACTCTCCATGCCATTTGCATTTTTTTACCTGTTGATGACGTTAAAAAAGCCAGTAAAAACATTTGTTCTTTTTCATCTTTGCTATCATTAGTAATTACTAAAGTATTCTGATTGCTAAATATAACTTCTTCTCCATCATCATAATAGCCATATCCTAAATATCTTATACCAGATAGTATTATATCAGTGGTACCAATTTTGCTAGTACTTTTAGTACTAATATATGTCCTATATATTAACTCCAAAGTATTTATATTTTTGGGAGTTATCCATAAAAACGTATTATTAATTTTTTTATCCGTGTACCTATAATCATCGGGGGTTCTTCCTGGTGAAATGTTCTGACTATTTATATGATAATAACCATGTTTATAGCTTTTTACATTACTTTCCAGAGTTTTGTATTCATCACTAAAAATGCCTGTATCCACCCTTTTTGCTGCTTTCATTTCACTTATTTTTGCATACCGATTCGCTATTATCTTATTATTAGATATATCCAATTCATCCGTTATTCTTTTGTCTATTAAATTTATTTTATTATTCATTTGTATTTCTTTATCAACTAAGTTTTGCATCAAGGTTGCTATATATTCTATTTCATCCTTTTTATCTTCGCTATATGGAATTAGTATATCTAGGGCTAATAGCTTAGAGTGTCTTAATGTAGAACCTCCAGGTGTAACCCCATCTAAGAATTCTTTAAAATACTGAGATTTTAATATGGCAAATATATACCATTTATTATATGATTCTTTTACTCTTATTCTCAGTACTTCTCCACAAAAATAATCAGCAATAATAGAATCATCTAGTTTAAAATATATACTCGTGTCAGCTAACCCATTTCCCCCACCATCTTTTGCAATTAATATATCTCCATCCTCTAATGCAATCTCTCCATTAGGCTTACAATATTGAGTGCTCGTAAAATCTACTAACATTTTATTAGGAGATAGGTTCCCTGTTTTTATAAATCTAAACTCATTACAAATATCTTCATAAGTAAAGTCTTCTCTTAAGAAAGAATCTCCTACTTTGTGCTCTACAATTTTATCTAGCTCAACTCCATTTTCTACTTCTATAAACTCCCAGTAATCTTTTCCTGAGAGAGACATCTTTTTTAATATATCACTCTTTTTAAGAGTATTCGGTTCTTTAATATATTTTTTCACCATATTACCCTCTCCCAAATGCACTCTTAATTATTGCATTTTGTGACTTCATATATTCCTCAAAGTCCCCTATCATCTTAGTGAAATCTTCTTTAAGCTTCCCCGTATCCTTTAGGGTCACAGGGTCTACTTCTTTTACTGGTTCAAAAACAATGTTTCTTTTTACAGTTTTAACTTCATATCCAGTGTATTTTATATTCCTTGTAAATACGTCATAATCTTCAGATAAAAGTTCACTTTTCTCATCTTCTTTTGGTTTGTATGCAATTAAAACTGTAGTAGATACACCCGTTTCTCCAAAACAATTTTGAGGTAAATCTATTGTAGCAACTAATCTTACCTTTTCAAATAACCATAGTCTAACCGAATCCCAACTTTGTATTGATGCAATTGAATTAGATAATACTATTGCAAATCTTCCACCTGGTTTAGTTATCCTATAAGCATTTTCTAAAAATATAATTCCCATATCTATACTTTTAGGCTCCCCTAACAAAGACCATGTTTCATACATTTTCATAATATCACTGTTAAGTCCATAATCCCATATACCATTTTTTCCAGTTCTTAAATCTCTACCTTGTCCAAAAGGAGGATTAGTATTAACTGTATCATATCTCTTAATATCCAGTGTTTTATTATCTAAACTTTTCCATGTCAATGGGTCATAATTATTTATATTGAATGTATCTATATTTGTGAATTGACCTCCAATACATAACTTTTCAAACAACGAATTGTTATGATATAAATTAATTGTACCCGCTCCATTAAGTACTAAATTTAGCTCTGCTAAGGTTAATACAGTAGAAGATATATCTACCCCATAGTAATTTTTCGAATTTTCTTTTACACCAGTATGTTTCCATCCTATAGCTTGAAAATCACAAATTCCAGAACAAGGGTCAATGAATGTTTCATTTACTCTCGGATTAATTATAGATATTATTGCTAATATTATTGGAATAGGCGTAAAAAACTGACCAGCAACAGTCTTTTCTACTTCATCACCAAAATTATTAAATATAGTTTGATTAAAATTTGTAGTTACTCCCCTAAGAATACTTTTTCCTTGAAGAGATTTAACAATAGCAATAAGCATTTTCTCATCATGCTGATTTATAGGCGTAATATTAGTTTCACTATGCTTAATATATCTTTGAGTTCCTTCTAATGCATTATAATTTTCTTTTGCTTCTTCATATAATTTATATATTCTTTTTCTAAATTCTAAAGTAGCACTACCGTTAGTCCTTATTTCATCCTTACTTATATAAAAACATGATTTTTCACCATTCAATTTTATATTATTTTCTTCATTTACTTTAATCATTAAGGCTTCCACTAATAAACGCTTTGCATTCGGATGTTGTATTTTATCCTTTTCTCTTTGTAGATAATCAAGTATCCCTTCAAAACTTTCTTGCCCTATAGGGTCTAAATCATCAAAATAAAACTGATGAGTTACGGCTATTCTATCAATTTGTGCTATTAAATTTTGAAGCTCAGGTAGTTCCTCTAGACTATCTCTATCAGCAACATTTAATCTTACAATATTTTTGCTAGCTGGTATCATCTTTGATATATTATACCTTTCCAACTCAGCTAACCCTTCCTTTTTTATTAAGATTATATCTTCTTGATTGTCAAAGTATACTCCATATGCCCAGTCTTGAAATTTATCAGTGGAAACTCTTCTCTCTAAAGCTACTTCAATTTGTTTCTTAATAGCTTTTTCTACTTCGTCAGGATTATCTTTAGCCTCAAAAACAACTAATATCTCTGCCCTTAGCTTATCATAATCACCATCCTCTAAAGATTTACTCCAATTATTATTTTTAAATGCTACAATATCGGGATTTATAGATTTTCCACCATTCCCCTTTGGTAATGATAACTCTACACAAATTAGGTTTTTATCATATTTACCTGATTTAACCATCATATATACAAATCTAGCTCTATACCACTCTTCTGAATAATTTCCATTTGTATCTTTTACCTTTGCTCCATTACAAAATGCTTTTACCGCTAACTCATTTTTATACCAATCTGAATCAATTTTGTCTAATACACTGTACTTGCTCTCGAATTCAATAAAATAATATTTGTTTAACTTTTTCATATTGCGCCTCCATTTGACTACAAACGTCTGATTTAATTACATTATATGCCTCTCATATAATTTTGTCAACTACAAACGTCTGATTTTATAAATATATATTATTTATAGAATTACTAAGGGAGGTATTTATGTTTATTGTAAACACATCAACTAATCTTGAAAGTATAAAGAACTCTAATTTATTTACTAATAGATTTATAGAAATATTATCAGATGACCTATTATTCTTGCTTGATGATTTAAGTACATCTGATGTTTCTGACTTCTGTTCATTAATAGCTATTTCACCAACATCAGATATTAAAGAAATTAATATCAAAGGTGTAGATATTCTTAAATCATGCAAAATAGTTAATATTTGTTTATATCCTAATAACATTACAAAAGCGACCGTAATTATTCATAATAACTATTGGGTATCAATATACTTTAATAGGTTTATCAATTCACATCTAACTAGTTGGATATATAAAGAGAAAGTACAATAGTACTTTCTTTTTTTACTAATTATAAACTTATACATATGAAATAACACTTGACACTTCTGCCGAGGTTTTCATTGATGGCGAAGACACTTATACTCTCCCTATCTAAAAAGTCCTCGTTATTTATGGTACGGTTCACCACTTATTATTCTAAACCCTCTATACACCTGCTCAAGCAGCATCACCCTAAATAACTGATGTGGGAAAGTCATTTTTGAAAAGCATAATTTGTAATTAGCTCTCTCCAAAACTGCCTTAGATAACCCTAATGAACCCCCAATAACAAAAGCTATATTACTTTCACCCTTTATTCCTAAATCTCTTATATAATTTGAAAGCTCCACTGAAGATATCATATCTCCCTTTAGCTCTAAAGCAATAACAAACATGTTATCCTTTATGCTCTTAAGTATTGCTCCCCCTTCTTTACCCTTTATTATAATCTCTTCTTTTTCAGAAGCATTATCAGGAGTTTTCTCATCGCTTAATTCAACAATGCTCAGTTTACAGTATCTAGATAGTCTTTTTGAATATTCATCTATAGCACTTTTTAAATATTTCTCTTTTATTTTCCCTACACAAATTATAGTTATGTTCATTTTAAATCTCCTTCATCATATATATACGTTATCTGCGCTACTGTCATATTAATGTTGTCATAGATATTTTATACTATTGAACCCCACATTTCAAATTTATGTACATAAAAATAAATAACATGGAGCAATGCCCCATGTTATAACCAAAATTTTTATAATACTATATATTCATATCTCTTTTTTCATAAAAATTATATGTTACCCACACAGATGCGGAAATAATTATAATCGATAGTATTACAAAACTCAATTGAAATCCACCACCATACATCAAGTTTTTAGCATCAAAATATTTAAACGGTGTAAGGTATTTAAGACTTTCAAGCTTGCTGTTCATATCTACAGCTATAGATAATATAAATGTAATTAATAGCACTGATGTGGATATTGATGTAGCTGACTTTGGTTTTTTACATATTGCGGCTATTGCTGTGCCAATAAACATAAACATAAGTTGCAAAATAAACATTCCAATCATTAAAATTACTATATCTGAACTTACGGCTTCCCCATTGCTGTATCTTCCTACTATAATAATTGAAATAACTAATGTGATAATATTAAATATTAAAATATTCATTGTGGCTGCCAATAGTTTTGATGTTATAATTTTACTTCTTGAAATAGGTTTTACCATTAGAAACTCTGCGGTTTTATCTCGTTCTTCCTTTGAAATTATATCAGCTCCAAGCATAGTAGCATGTACAGTTGCCATGAGAACTAAGTATAAAAAGATTACTCCGTAAAAACCACTGGCTTTTGACAAATCAAAAGTACCCATACCCATAATGGCTTGCATAGATTTTGGCATTTGTGACATTAGCTCATTTATAGCTTGACTATCAGATGAAAATGCAACATATTTTCCCATCCCACCAGCAATCATAAGTAGTATACCAAAAGCCCATATAATAAGACCTTTTCTATGTGCTTTCATCTCTACAGTAAATATATTCATAAATTGACCTCCTTATATTCCTTAATCATTACCTGCTGCACTGAAATATTACTTGTTACACAGCATGAATATCCTTTTTAGCAAATACAAAATAACTGGCAGTAATTGCTACAATAATAAATGCTATTTCTATTATAATAAATGGAGTGTCATAACTAGAATTTTTTATAATGTAGCTTGTATCAAAATTTTTAAAGGGAGTAATATAACGCAGAGCACCATCGCCTGTTGTAGATGCAAGCATCCCAATAAAGAAAAATGCAAATACAGTCCCGAGAGAAACAGGTATCACAGATTTAATCTTGGAAGCCATTACAGAAATTATAACCCCTAGAGCTAAAAACATAAGCTGAACGAAAAACAATGTAATAGATATCATAAAAAATATTTTGTAACTATAGTCTACAGTTTTTACAATGGATGCCATAATGCTAGCAACCACTAAATAGGTAGCATTAGTAATTACTAAGCATGTTACTGCAGCTGTTAGCTTTGATGTCATAATCTTGCTGCGGGTAACAGGCTTCGTTAAAAGGAAATCTACTGTTTTCCCACTTGTTTCCTTTGATATAATTGAAGTTCCTAAATTCATAGCTTGAATTGCTCCGCAAAGTGTTATATATAAAAATATATAGGCGTAAAATCCTAAGATAGAAGACATACTATCTACAGAAAGGCCCAATGCTTTTCTTACCGGTTCTGGAAATCCTTCCATTAATTTTTTAAATGTTTCAACTTCCTTTGAGAAAGCAGGAAACATTGATAAGAAAAGTACAACAAAAGTAACTAAAGAGCACGTCCATATGATCGTTGATTTTCTATAAGCCTTAAGTTCATGTAGAAACATATTCATAGCTCTTAATCCTCCTTTTCATAGTAATGCATAAAAATCTCTTCAAGATCTGGCTCTTCAATCCAAAGATTAGTGATTTCTATTTCCGAAATCTTTTTCATAATAAAATTAATATTGCCTCTAAATAAAAAGCTTATTGTGTTACCATTTACATCTAAATTAGTGGCTCCGTCAATTTTGAAATAATTATCATCTATTTTTGATTTCACTTCAATTTTAAATTTTTTATGATTATTTTCTTGTAATGTACTAATTTTTTCAACCTTTATTATTTTCCCCTCTTTAATAATTGCAACGCGACTACACAGCCTCTGAACTTCCCCCAAAATATGAGAAGACAGTAAAATTGTTGCACCCTTTTTGTTCTCTTCCTCGAGGAGTTCAAAAAACTTTTGTTGCATGAGTGGGTCAAGTCCACTAGTAGGTTCGTCAAGTATAATAAGTTTAGGTGAGTGTAATAGTCCTTGTACAATCCCAACTTTCTTCTTATTACCAAAGGATAAATCATCAATTTTTTTATTTAGGTCAAGATCCATTATCTCAGCGAGTTCCACAATTCTCTTGCTACAATCACTCTTATAAAAACTAGCTGAGTACTTTAGTAGATCAATAACCTTCATATTGTCATAATAAAAAACCTCCGATGGTAGATACCCTATTTCTTTTTTTATCTCTGGTCCAAATTCCACGCAGTCCTTACCAAAAATTGTAGCACTGCCAGATGTCGGATAAATAAGAGATAATAGTGTTCTAATTAGTGTTGATTTTCCGGCACCATTAGGCCCAATAAACCCAAAAATTTCTCCCTGCTCAACATTAAAACTTACATCTATAATTCCTCTTGCCTTTCCGTAACTTTTAGTCAAATTCTTGATTTCAATAACATTCATTTTTTTGACCTCCCATGTGTTTTTTTTCTATACGCCTAAATTTTTTCGGATACCTACCTACTATTTGTAAAAACTTTTTTTAAATATATCTATATAAATGTCCATCTCATGAAATATTTTTTCATAGTCCAGACCTTTAGATGCAGACACTTTTGCCTTTTGTAATTCACTTATACCAAATCCTTCAAATGTCCACATTATAATATTAATAGCTCTACCTACATCAACTCCATCACGAAATTTTGATTTATCTATATTATTAAATACTTTACTGTAACTACTCTCATTAATTTTCTTCTGTCTTTCTTTTATTTCACTTTTCACCTCATTACATTCTTCAACTGTTGCCACTCCAATAAATTTAAAAATTTCGGGATATTTATGTGCTAGTTCCATCTTAATTGATGCTATCTTACGTAATTGAATAAAAATATCTCCTTCTTCAACATCAATCTTGTTAAATATTTCGTCTCCTAAAAGTCCTAAAGAATAATCATATACAAATATAAAAAATTTTTTTTTGTTTTGAAAATAGTGAAATAAAATTCCTTTTGATATTTCTGCTTGTTTAACAATCTCATTTGTAGATGCTTTCTCAAAGCCCTTATTTGAAAACTCCCTAATACCTGCCTGTAATATTCTTTCCTGTTTTTCTGGCTTTAAGTTTAAAAACTTTGAAAACATATTTTTCATCTTCTTTCTTAATTTATGATTTATTAAGAATAAATATAATTGGTATTGATAATATAATAGCACCCTTGACCACCTTGGTCAATAGGCTTATATATATTTTTTCTACTAATATGAAACCCTCAAAAAAAATAAAACCTTACACAAAAGTGCAAGATTTTACTTATTATAATTATACTAAAAATTACTTCCCACAACATTTCTTATATTTTTTCCCACTACCACAAGGGCATGCATCATTTCTTCCAATTTTTTCAGTATTAACTACCGTTTTTGAATCTTTATAATCTCTTTGAATTTCTTTTCTTTTTTCTTTAGAAAAGATTCCTTCCCATTGAGGAAGTTCATATAGATAATCTGCTTTTGCGTCTAACATATTGAAATAAAGTTTTTCAAAGTCTATTTTAAAATGTACTTCTGTGTCAACTTCAGTTTTCTCTAAGTCTACAGATTGAATAAGACTATCATTTATTCCATCAGTAAATCCCATAAAATAAACGTTAGACACATCAAAGTATTTCGCAAGATCTTCCATTGTTCCCTTAGGTTCCTCTTTATGATTTGATAATAGTTTAGTATAAATTTGTTTTTCAACTTCTCCATATTCTTTCCAAAATGCAGGTTCTCCTTTACTTTTAACATAATCAACCACCATATCTGTCCATTCTTTATATAATCCCATTTTCTATTCTCCTTTAAATCGTAATGTATTTTGTTATATTCCATTATTATAATAAAGATTGCATTAGTTTTCAACACATCTGTCTAAATTTCTTAAATGGAATACATTGTTCTTATTTTTTAATTGAAACTATTTCACTTTTGCTAAAAGGTTTGGATATATCGAAGTTTCCACCTAAGGTATCAATATTCTTATTTTCCATTGTTATTTTCACTCTTTCTACAGATGGTAATTGAGTTAATGAAGCTTCTATGCTTTCTAGACAAATTCTTTCTTTTGTTTCTGACATAACTATTTTAGCTTCTTTGCTTAAATTAACATAGGCAATACCGTCTTTAATCGAAAAACTTAATAATCTGGTTTCTTCGGTCAATATTGGCTTTAGCTCACTTTTCGCTGTAGGTCCTTTTATAAGCTCTTGCATAATAGTTTCACCTATAAGTTCTTCTTTATTTATAAGTCTAATATCTTTAATTATTTCTACTGTAGTATCATCTTTAGACCCATCAAAGTATAGACCGAACTCAACTAAATCCTCTTTTGCTAGGGGGAGTTTTAGATTTTCAAGCTTTTCTTTATTTACAACGCTTTTCGCGTCTTTTTTTTCACACCCTAAAAATGACACTGTTGAAACAACTAGCAATGAACATAATAATATTTTAACTTTTCTTTTCATATTTGACCTCCCCCTTTAAAACTCAATTAAATCACTTGGCATATCTCTTCTAGCTAAAATTAAAGAGACATCCCTACCTATTTTAATATGGTTTTCATTAAGAATATTAACGACTGTTTGATAGGCTAACTCAGGATAATTGTTAGTTTTACTCAAATGACCTAAAACAATATGCTTTTGTTTATTATTCATTATTTCTACTATTGCATTCCCACATGCCTCATTGGATAAATGCCCCACATCACTTAATATTCTTCTTTTTAATGGATAAGGATAAGGACCAAACTTTAACATTTCTACATCATGATTACTCTCAAGTAAAATTACATCTGCATCTTTTATTATATTCTTTACTTCCTCAGAAAAATAACCTAAATCTGTAGCTATGCAAGCTTTCTTATTACCACTGTATAATGCGTATCCTATAGGTTCTGCTGCATCATGTGATATATTATAATTTATTATATGCATGTCCTTAATATCTACAGAATTATTATAAATAACTTTTATATTATGTTCTTTTACATTACCTATTTTATTCTCCATAGCTTCCCAAGTGTTTTTATTTGCATAGATTGGTATGTCATATCTTCTAGAAATAATCCCTGCACCCTTTATGTGATCAGAATGTTCATGAGTGATAAAAATACCATCCACATCACTCGGATTTTGATTTATATGTTTAAGTGCACTTTCAATGCTTTTTCCTGGCATACCAGCATCCACTAAAATTTTTGTATTTTCTGACGCTACAAATATACTGTTTCCAGTACTTCCACTATATAATGGACAAAATATCATAATTGTCTCCTTTGGTTTTATATTGTTATGTAGTAACTCTCCTTATATCTGCCCCTATACTCCTGAATTTTTCTTCTATGTTAGGATATCCTCTATCAATATGCTCAATTCCTAAAATTTCCGTAGTACCTTCTGCTATAAGCCCTGCTATAACTAACGCTGCCCCTGCTCTTAAATCTGATGCTATTACCACACTTCCTATAAGTTTATCTACACCATATACTGTAGCAACGCTTCCTTCCACTTTTATATTAGCTCCCATCTTTAGAAGCTCATCCACATGTTTAAATCTAGATTCCCAGATGCTTTCATTTATTATGCTTTTCCCCTCTGAAACACTTAATAGTGTATTCATTGGTTGCTGAACATCCGTTGGAAATCCTGGATAAGGAAGAGTCTTAATATTTACAGCCTTTAGCCTACCTTCGGCTTTAACTGTAACACTGTCTCCACCTTCAATTACCTCTGCTCCCATTTCCATAAGTTTTGCAGAAATTGATTCAAGATGTTTTGGAATAACATTATTTATAGTTAATTCTCCACCACAAGCAGCTGCTGCTATCATAAATGTACCTGCCTCAATTTGATCAGGGATTACACTATAAGTACATCCTGTTAACTCTTTTACGCCTATAATCCTTATAACATCAGTACCTGCGCCTTTAATATTAGCTCCCATAGAGTTTAAAAAGTTAGCAACATCAACAACATGTGGTTCTTTTGCAGAATTCTCTAAAATAGTTGTCCCTTCTGCAAGTGTAGCAGCAGTCATTACATTTATTGTTGCCCCAACACTAACAACATCAAAATAAATACTAGTTCCAATTAATTTATCCGCCTTAACATTTACAGCACCATCTTCAATAGTTACCGTTGCTCCAAGCGCCTCAAACCCTTTTATATGCTGATCTATAGGTCTCACACCTATAGGGCACCCCCCTGGAAGGTCTACTTTAGCCTGTTTAAACCTAGCTAAAAGTGCACCAATAAGATAATAGGATGCTCTCATTCTTCTTACATCTTCTGTGTTAGCATCTTTACTACTTATATTTGAACTATCTATAGACACTGAGTCTTTATCTCTTTTTACTTCGCAGCCTAAATCTTCTAATATTCTTTCTATACAATTCACATCTTCTATATCAGGAATATTTTCAATGATGCACTTACCCTTACTCGCTATTATTGCCACTGGCAAAATTGCTACTGCAGCATTTTTCGCTCCACTTATTTCCACTTTACCAAAGACATGTCTACCTCCATTGATTACCAATTTATCCATACTTGTATCATCCTCACTATACATTATATATTGTGTTACTTATATTTTTATTTATATTCATTAATTATACCATACCTACATTATATTCTAACATTTATTTTGAAAATGTAAAATAGCATTATTATATTTTGCATAAAAATATAATAAGTTTTTTAATAACAATAAAAAATCACCCGTAAAATACGAGGCCACTGAAAAAGCACTCTTTTTTCAGTAAAGTTTTTAAGCTTGAACAGAAAAAGCATGGAATATCCATATTTATGGATATTCCATGCTTTATATTTTTATAATTAAGTTGGAAAAGCACTATTTCATGCTTTTTAGC
>NZ_JAENWM010000132.1 GCF_016650035.1 Clostridium sp. | reverse complement strand
ATAATTCTAGGTCGGTAGCTTAATTTAAAATAAACAATTACTAAATTTACCATTGTTCGTGTTTCTTAATGGTCTTTTTGTTGTGCATTAAAATTGATAACTGTTTTTTTGAATTTATAGTTGACTTTAATTAGCTGGTCTTTATATAATAGAATTAATAATATTCTAATTTAAAGGAGGTTTGAATTTTATTGAACCTTAATTGATTTAAACATAAAGGATTAACGCCATCCACTTAAATGTTTTATTTCCGATGTTTTTCAAAGAATGTTCTTCACCATCATTAGTAATCAAAGCATCTCCTGGATATACTTTTTTAACTACTCCATTATCCGTAACTTCACCCTCGCCTTCCAAGAAATAATAGATCTCAATATCTCCTTCATGAACATGGCTACCCACAGAGCATCCTGGTTCAAGTTCCATGAATCCATAAAGTCTACCTTTATCACACAGTCCTTTCTGATCAGTTATATGTGTAGTTTTTGATATCCCAATACCACCCTTATTTTTATCTACTTCTGTGACGTTTAAAACTTCCTTTTTATATAACATAATATCCCTCCTTGTGTAATCTAGTTATAAAGCCCCTCTATTTATATTCGTTAGTTGTTACTTATTTACAACATTTATTGGATTACCATCAATATATGCCTTTAAGTTGTCTACGCCTATATCCATTAGGCGCTTCCTTGATGCAACCGGTGCCCATGATAAATGCGGTGTTATAATACAGTTTTTAGCTTCTAATAAACTATTGTTTTCCCTAATAGGTTCTTCAGACACAACGTCAACTCCAGCTCCTGCTACTTTGCCACTCTCTAATGCAGAGGCCAAGTCTTCTTCGTTAATAAGGAGTCCACGTGAATTATTAATAATTATAACTCCATCCTTCATCTTTGAAATACTCTCTTTATTTATCATTCCCTTATTGCTATCAAATTGAGGACAATGTAACACTATCACATCTGATTTTGCATATAATTCATCAAGTTCAACATACTTTAACGACTCAGTTTCTAAAGAACGGTCTTTCATTTCATCATAGGCTATTACGCTAAGGCCCATTGCTTGTGCAATTTTAGCAGTAGCTTTTCCGATTCTTCCAAGACCTATAATACCCATTGTCTTACCATCCAGTTCAATTAGTGGATAATTCCAGAAGCAATAATCCACACAATTACTCCACTCTTTATTTTTTACAGCTCTATTATGTTCCCCAACATGGTGACAAATTTCAAGAAGCAATGCAATTGCTGTCTGAGACACTGCCGCCGTTCCATAACTTGGTATATTTGTCACGACTATACCTAAATCTTTAGCTGCCTTCACATCAACAACATTATACCCAGTTGCAAGAACACCTATAAATTTAACATTGGGTAAATTCTTTAGTATTTCTCTTGTCAATGGTGTTTTATTTGTAAATATAACTTCCGCATCGCCAACACTCTCAATGATTATTTCTGTTTCATTAGGATCACTGGTTACTCTATCATATACTTTTAACTCTCCTAATTGTTTCAGTCCTTCCCAGCTAATATCTCCAGGATTCAACGTATACCCATCTAACACAACCATTTTCATAATTACCCCTCCAATATTTTTTTTAAAGTTAGTTTAATCCTGTGCAACTGATTCAGAATTGGCAGAATTGAGTTTAGCTCTTTTTTTCTCATTTCTCTTTGCAATATAAGTTGTCAAAATCGGTGTTAAAATAGCAGTTGTAACCATTGAAGCCGCCACTAACGGGGTTGCTATAAGTGCTGCACTTGTTAATGTTGGATCAACTGCAGCTACAGCTGCTGGTGTACCTACTGCGTTGCCAGCCGTACTTGAACATGCTGCACCCGCAACACCTGTCCCACCGGTTGCTTTGTCTACGAAAATATTTATTATCCCTCCAAGCCCCACTGTTAATAACCCTAGTAAAACTCCAGGAAGACCCGCTTTTAAAACTGTACTAAAATTGATGTTTGATCCGAGGGCAAATGCCATAAGCGGAATCATAATAGTTCCACCTTGGGTAAGCATTACTTTCATCTCTTCATCTAAGTTTCCTAGTATCATTCCAATAACTATAGGTATAATTACACCTACTAGCGACCAAAATGGTATTGTTGCTATGCCTGCTGTACCTAAAGCAATCATTGTTAAAAACGGTCCATCATTAATAGATACAATAGAAATTGCACCAACTTCTTCTTTACTTCCGAATTGTGCCGTTAATGCTGCAAATAAACCGCCATTTGTATTCGTCATAGCAGAAATAATTGCCAGTGTAGAAATACCAAATATACCATTTGCTCCAAAAAACTTGGCTGATAAAAGCCCAATCGATACACCAACAACGAATTTTGAAACAGTGATAGCTGCCCCTGTTTTCAATGCCTTAGGTGCAGACTTAAAAGTCATTCCAGCCCCCATACACAATAGGAACCCACCAATAAATGCATTATGATTTTTCACAATAGC
Organism: Clostridium sp.; assembly: GCF_016650035.1. GTDB lineage: Bacteria > Bacillota > Clostridia > Clostridiales > Clostridiaceae > Clostridium_AD. The sequence goes on along the minus strand of NZ_JAENWM010000132.1, from coordinate 4,854 downwards.
AGTTACAAATCCACCAATTTCAAATGCTTCTGGAAAGAAAGTGTTGATAAGTGCACTCAAGAATATGGGTATAATCATCATACCACCAGGTACTTTTTCAATTGTCTTTTTAATCTTCATTAAAATCCCCCCATTTCTAAATTAGATTGTAGTATTTTGCGTATTACATCACAATAGAAAAACTAGAAACTTCAGTTTTATGCCTTAATTGTTCCTCCTTCTTTATTTGATATATATCCCATATATGTATAACATAAGCAATAAGTATGCCAAAGTATAAACCCACATTCCATGTGCTTTTAAATAAATTAATATACGCTACCGTATATTAATTATGCGGTAGCGTATATTAATTATACATAGCGTATGTTTTGCATATATTTTCTAATTTTTTATTCAAGGTAACTCTGGTAATACCTAGCCTTTGTGCTGTTCTTGTCTTATTATAGCTTTCTTGCTCTAAAACTTTTTTTACAATTCTAATGTTTATTTCTTCTAGGCTTCCGTCTAAAAAATCCCCTTCATAATGTTGTTCTTTATCTTGTGGTTTTTCTCTACAATTAAATTCACAAAATAAATTTTGCAGATACTCAGCATCCAAACTACTATCCTCTGCAATTACTACCATTTTCTCAACAACATTTTCTAATTGCCTTACGTTTCCTGGCCATTTATAATTCATTAATAAATTTAATACTGAATCGTCTAATTTAATTAATTTCTTTTTGTATGCTATAGAATAGTATTTCAAAAAATATCTAATCAAGATAAAAATATCTTCTTTTCTCTCATGCAAACTTGGAATATTAATGTTTAAAATATTAAGTCGGTAAAACAGGTCTTCTCTAAACTTACTCATATTTACCTCATCTATTAATCGCTTATTGGAAGCAGCTATAATTCTTACATTAATCAGTATCATTCTCTCTCCACCAAGCCTCATAATTTCCTTCTCTTGTAACACTCTTAAAATCTTAGCCTGAACATTTATATCCATTTCTCCAATCTCATCCAAAAATAGTGTTCCATTATGAGCTAATTCAAACATTCCCTTTTTACCACCCTTTGTTGCTCCTGTAAAAGCACCTTCATCGTAACCAAAAAGTTTGCTTTCAAGCAAGCTACCGGGTAGAGCCGCACAATTTATTGCGATAAATGGACCTTCTGATCGATCACTAGCATTATGAATGGACTGGGCAAACATCTCCTTGCCTGTTCCACTTTCTCCATAAATCAGTATAGTTGAATCCACCTTCGCATATTTTAGAGACATTTTTATTGTACTTTTAATAGAATTACTGTCCCCAATAATATCTTCGAATTTACTTTTGGCCACCAATCTCTGCGTAGCCAAAGTCCTTCTGATTTTCTGTTCTAACTCTTGAATCTTTGTAACATCACTAAAAGCTATAACTCCACCCTTAATCATACCCTCAACAAAAATAGGTGTTTTATTTACTGCAAGCACCACATCTTTAACTTTTTGAATATGATTAATTACACAGTCACCAGACTCTATGATATCGTTTACATTAATAGTTGGTAGAACTGTAGAACAATCTTTTCCTATAGCATCTTCTTTAGAAATGCCAAATATTTTTTGTGCAACATCATTAAAAATAATAATTTGCTTTTTTTCATCAGTAACAACAAAACCCTCATTTGAAAGTTCCAATATGGCATTTAGTCTTATATTTTTTTCTCTTTCTTGTAAAATGGCCTCATATATTTTTTTAGCCTCTCCAATAGCACTCAAAATAGCTTCTTTTCCTGATTTTATGAGTTCGTACTTAATTCCTCTTTTTTTTGCAACTCTCACTGCAACTGTATCACCTATTACTATATCCACTCCTATCTTACATGCAATGTCTACTTCTTTTTCTATTTCTTCTTCTAACACAACAGGAAAGTAACTAATTGATAAATCCATAATTTGTTCTAATGCATTCATTCCTGAGATAACATTATCAGATCCTATAACCGCCATTTTTTTATTTTTATGTTTATAAATTGTACGAAGTAAATCATACGCACTTACTTCTATTTCAACTACAGGAATATCAATTGAATTCCTTATGAGTTTTGCAGTCCCACCTCTGCAAATAACTACTTCTATATTTTCATTTGCATATTTTTTTACTTTCTCTACACCATCAAGCAGGTCTCCCGAGGAGACAACTTCAATATTAAGACCATATTCTTTCACGATTTCATCTGTTACATGCTTAAGTTCATCATATGTGGCAACAAACAATATTTTGGAAAACATACTCCTCCCCCTTATTACAGTATAAATTTTCTATTATTACTATTATTTACATTAAATATAATATTTAACATAATACAATTAAAATTCGTCAAAAAATCAATAATCCCTTCTTATTTTTTGAAATAAAACAGTTTATTATTAGCAAAAAATAGATAGCTTGCACACTATCTATTTTAGAATTTATTATAAGTATTTTATAATTTTGCCCATGCCAGATTTAATACCCTCTTCGCATTTGCTATAACTAAATCAGGATCTTCATCCCCATATGGTTTTACTTCAAAACTCAAAAATGGTCTCTTTTCTTCATTTAAGAAACCAATATCCATAAGTACTCTTAAATACTCAACTAGTTCATCAACATCATTTTCTCCACCTGGAAATCCAAATCTTGGGTGATTATCCCCATAGCCCGGAAGCGATGAATCTTTTACGACGCAATTCCCTATATGAGCATGTACCAAATAATCTTTTATAGGAAGTATTGATTCTTCTGCTGTTTCTCTTATAAGTGGGAGATGACTTAAATCTACCATTAGACCAAAATTATCATGTTCTTTTCTTATATCTTCAGCATATCTTTTAGCTAGACTCACAGGTCCAACTAATGCTTTTTTATCTACATCATAATCAAATATTTCATGAACTATCATTAGGTTTCCCTTTGATTTTGCATATTTACAAATTTCTTTTGTTGATTTTATTAAAGACACATAGGCTTCTTCCTTTTTACTTTCTTCATATTTACCACTTAGAAAAGCCAAGCCTGTAGCTCCCATTTCATAAGCTTCATCTATGCCTTCTTTAATTGTTGCAACGGCTTTTAGTCTGCCCTCTTCATTAATGTCATTTATATTAAGCCCAGTGGTTAAATGTCTAGGTTGAGCTCCATAAGCTACAGAGAGATGAGATGTCTCTATTATTTTTTTTGCCCTTTGTCTTACATCTTTGTCCTTTATCCATGTGATTTCAACTGCATCAAAATAGTCATCTAAGGCTATCTTTTTTAATGTCTCTTCTATAGGGCCCTCTCCTTTAATACAACTTGGATAGGCCATAAAATGGATTAACCCCACTTTCATATATTTATGAATTGATTCGTTCATATTTTACCTCCATTTAGTTCTTCCTTAAATATTATGGCCTCGATCTCTACATCAACATCCTTAGCTAATTTAGCCTCTACACACGACCTTGCTGGTTGCTTATCTGTAAAATATGATGCATATACTTCATTCATTTGGCTAAATTGTCCCATGTTTTTAATGTATACGGTTACTTTGGCAACATCTTTTAAACTGCATCCAGCCTTTTCAACAATTGCTTTAAGATTTTCTAAACATTGAGCTGTTGCTTTTTTAATATCTCCATATAAAACTTCTCCTGTTTCAGGAACTATAGGAAGTTGTCCTGATGTAAAAAGAAAATTACCAACCTTTATTCCCTGTGAATATGGTCCAATAGCAGCAGGAGATTTCTCTGTAACAATAACTTCTCTTATCATACCTATCCCTCCAAATTTATTAATAATATGTTACTAAACACAATTTAATGCCTTTAAAAATAGTAAACCATCACTAATTGTTGCATTTAACAGAAGTTTGGATTCATCAATTCACCTCTTTTTTTTGTTCAATTCTTATTTATAATATTTCTAGAATGAAGTAAATATTACTTAATTTTTCGTTACAAATATACATTGAACTGTTTATTAGAAAGTAAAACTTGCTCACTTAAAGTTTTATTCCTATTTCTAAATTTTATTTCATGATACAAATGAGGAATTGCTTGTATTAAGTCTTTAAACTATTAAAATCATTATCAAAGGATTCATCTATCTCTGATATTAAACAGCCTATTTCACAGCAATTTTTATCTTTTGAAGCCAGTTTGCACAAAAGCTCATTTCCCACCTCTTCAAAAAATATTTCAATTAAGATGTTAATCTTCTGACTCTTTTCTCCAATATTCGATCAATAATTACAACTGTAACTAACACTTCAATTGGGATAAATGCTAAGTCTTCAGTCATAAATAATAATATATTGTGAAGATCTTTAAAAATAATAAATCTTCCACCAAGAATTAATTCTTAGTGGAAGATTTTCACTATGCTACATCAACTATATTACTATCAGTAGTAACTATTTTAGCATCTTTCTTGCCAATTAAGTTACCACTAGATGATTCAAAAATGTTCTTTGCAATAACTAAATACATATCCTTTTCGCTACTTTAAATTATTTAACTTTCACAGCATATATATACTCTTCCAGAAGTTATTGAGGTTTTTTTTAATATAATCAATGATTTCGTTCAAAACTAACCATTAATATTCTACCTTTATAAGTTGTTTTATATGAGATATTATTTACTATATTATCTTTATAAAAATCAACATCAACTCTTTTACTAAATAGAAAAAACATATCAGTAGTTTTTTTAGTCCTATCAAGCAATATTATATGTATATCTTTGCTTTTATTCATTAATATTTTATTACTATTAAAAAAATCTATAATACACTTAACTTCTTTCTTTCCTTTAAAAAACCAACTACTTCCAACCATTATAGGTATAGCTTT
>NZ_JAENWM010000127.1 GCF_016650035.1 Clostridium sp. | reverse complement strand
TAAAGCTATAATATCATTGGGTTTCATGTCTAACCCTTTTACTGCTAAATTTATTGAATCTGAAATAGTATCACTTGTTTCTTTACTAAAACTTGGTAAAAACATAATAATTTCCTCCTTAATTCTTATTGCGTGCTTTATTCATATTATTCATCTAATAAAAGATTCATTTTAAGATATATAATACCTATCTATATCGCCCTCACACTCCTTAATATGTCTGTAAGCCATAATGATACCTAACTCAGTTACATCCCTTATATCAGTTCTACTTACCATAGTATTAGGTGAGTACACATATCCATTCGGTAGATTTTCTAAGTACTCTGTATATTGTTCTTTTGTTACTTCTGTAAATTTAGATTTAATTTCAAATGTATGTTCTGGTTCTATATAATTTTCTCTAATACCAAATGAGATTGATTGAACATTTTTAATTTGTTTCATAATATTCCTCCTTCATTATTTATAATTGACTTCCACACCAAGGAAAAAATTTAATTGGTATATTAGCTTGATCTCCTTTTATATTTACAACTAATTCATTCTTATCATTTATACAAATTATAGTACCTTTCTTAATAAACTTTATTGCACCTTGCCCTACTAATCTATCTTTATCACAATATTTACAATTCATAATATAACTCTCCTTTATTATTTATTTGCCTGAACTTCCTAGCTTCCCTAACCCACGTTCGCTCTTGATTGCTTTTAACTCTTCCCACGTTACTTCTTCCTCATCAAGTTGTGGAACTGGCAGCATTACAAATTGAGTTATAGCTTTATTTAATGGCTTAATTATACAATTTTTTTTATTAATATATCTATTGTCATGTGCCATTTCTACTCCATCAGCCAGAGATACATATTCATTAAATTCATTTCTTATTACATCAAATACTGTACTTTTTGCAATTTCTTCCTTGGATTGTGAAGATATAATTAACCATTTTTCTTTATTTGTATTAACCAAAGGAATAAAATAACCATCTCTATATCCGCTATCACCTACTCCAGCTCCTACTATAATTCCTTTACTTCCCATTCCACCTTTATCAAAGAATTTAGGGAACCATGCTTTATTGCAAGCTATTGCTATTCCAGTATCTACAAGTCTAGTAGTGCAAGGTTCAATTACTATTGTCTTAGTTTCACAAGTATAGATATCTCTTCCAGCATCCTCTTCTCTTTTTGTTGGAATAATTGCATTTGGTTTTGTCTTAGCAAAATATACTTTATTAATTGGTATTTCATTTAGTGAAAGTTCATTGGATACTTTAGTAAATATACCTTTTTCTATTTCTCTCATTTCAGTGTCTGTTACTATTTTAATATTCATAATCCTTTTCTCCTCTGAGTTAGTCTCCACTATATTATTGTTTAATTGTAACTTATAATTTTATTCACATTTGGAAAATCCACAGCTACCACATTGAATACAGTTACCACTATGTTCTAATGTATCATCACATATTGGACATTTATTATAATGTTTAGCATAATCAATTTCTCCATTTTCTTCTAGATATAATATTTCTTCTTGTGTCTTTGTAGATACTTCTTCTTTTACTTTAATAGGTTCAATGGTTTTAATATTACTTTTATTTATTTCAGATTCAAATAATTCTATCTCATTTAATATTGCTGTTCCACAACTTGATCCTTTACTAAGTTTTACTCCTTTTGCTCTCTGTGCTACAAAAGAGTTACATCCTCCCACACCTTCAAATGCTCTTTTAATATTTTCTAAATTTCCACCGAGTCTTAACATACCCGACATGGCTATTACTGTAGTTGAGATTGACATAGCACAACCACCTTTACCACTTCTTATAACAAAGAAATCTTGTATCTGGTTTTCTACTTCAGACCATCCTATAAATAACATAAGTTTTCCACAACCTATAGATACTTTTCTTTCATGATAGAATGTATCGGCAGCTTTAGATTTCCAAGCTCCTCTTTCAGATTCAGTAACAATTTCAGTTTTTTCTTTACCGGTGGAGAGTATCCCTCCTCTTGAACAACCTTCCCTATAAATAGTAACTCCCTTTAATCCCTTTTCCCATGCTAACATATATAATTTTTCTACATCATCTATTGTGAACTCATTAGGAACGTTTACTGTAGATGATATTGCTGTATCAACATGATTTTGAATCACTGATTGTATTTCTATTCTATCTATATAATTTATATTTTCTGATGATATAAAGTAAGAAGGTAATTCTTCGGTATTAAATAATTTCTTATATTCATCTGCTTCTTTAATACAAACATCATAATATACATCTGTATTCTTATGAAGAGATTCAGTTTTCCTTTTGTATGATATCCTAAACGCAGGTTCTACTCCTGTAGTTATATTTAACATAGTCGCTATACTTCCTGAAGGAGCTACGCTTAATAAGCTGCAATTTCTTAATCCGTCAATTCTTAAATATTCAATTTCCTTTTGGGTAAAGTGTTTTTTAATGATTTCAGAATCAAAAACTACATCTTTATATTTAGGAAATTTACCTTTTTCTTTAGCTAAGTCATTTGAAGTGAATACTGCAGCTCTGAACATAACTTCTATAATTTTATCAATTAATATTATAGAATCTAAACTACCATATACTAAACTTAGTTTAAAAAACATTGAACCTAATCCCATTATTCCTAATCCAATATTTCTGTAATTAAAAGACATATCTTTTTGAGATTGAAGTGCATGATATTGATATCCATAATCTATTACTTCATCTAAGGCATTTATTGATACTTTTACTGCTTTAGTAAAGTTTACCCAATCAAATAATGCACTTTCAGTATATGGATTAAAAATGAATTCTGATAGATTAATAGATCCAAGATTGCATGCACCATCCTTGGAAAGAGGCTGTTCACCACATGGATTTCCTGTCACAATTTCATATTCATCATCAAATTCCATTAAATTATAATTTCTAAATCTATTTGTAAACATAGCACCAGGTTCTGCCCATTCATGAGCTATTCCACAAAACTCTTTATATAAATCTATAGGGATAACTTCATATTCTATACTACCAGTTTCATATGTGAATACTCTATTTATTGTAGTTTTATTTCCTGTGGAATAATCGTCTTTAACACATTGCATAAATTCATCATCTATTTCTAATGATAAATTTGCTTTTTCAATGGAGCCTGTTTGACTTTTAATTCTTATAAATGTAGGAGCTTCCTTATGCCAAGTATCTAATGACATCATTAATGCCCCTTTTCTTGAACCACCTTGAGATACACTTGCTGTAGTAGTATTAAATATTGTCATAAATGGAACTATTCCATCAGTCTCATAAGAAGTTGATAATTTAGATCCTTTTGGCCTTATTTTAGAAAGTGATAACCCTTGACCTCCTTGTACTTTATAGGTTAATCCTATATTCTTATTGAGTTCTAATAGTCCTTCTAAGCTATCTGGAGCATATCCACTTGAATAACAATTACTTGTTGAAGCACCTTCTCTGTCAGTATTATAATTAGATAATGTTCTACCACCAAATAGGAATTTTTTATCAATGATTAATTGTTTTAATTCTGTATTGCCATTTGATACTCTTTCTATCCAGCCATCAAAACTTTCACCATTAAATCTATATTTATTATTCCATATATCTTGACCTAATTTTGTATCTAACCATTCGTTTATTTGCATATAATTCCTCCTCTAATTTATGTTTATATTTTCCATAACTCTTGTTTTATCACAATCATTATTAACTTCTTCATAAACCTGATTTAATCTATACATAGAATTTACAGTAGTTATCCATACGCCATAATCATCTTCAGCATATTCAACTATAGGACTTGTAATTAATATCCCATGACCATCTGAATATTTAAAACACACTCTTGAACCTTCATTTAAACTATCAATTGTACCGGATTTACCAACTCTATATTGATGTGATTGTTTAGTTGTTATACCATCTATTTCAAGAATAGCTCCTATTTTATAAGTGTTATGATTACTCATTTATAATCCTCCTCTATATTTCTACTGTCCATATTCCATCTTCATTTTGATAAGCATCACATTCTGCTGCAAACTTTGTACTTCCGTCTAAACCTACAACTGGTTCTCTATCACCTTCAAATAATCTGAAGATGTTATTTTCTTTTAGATCTTCAAATTTTATCTCCTTCCATGTATTACTTTTTAAAATCTCACATATTCTTTGTTCCATTTGACATTTCTCCCTGTATTGGTATTATTTACTTGTTGATTTATTCTACCATGTTATTGTTTAATTGTAAAGAGGTTATTGAAAATAAATTTAATTTGTTTTTGATTATTATTCTAGTATAAATAATCATCATATTTATCAGATATTTTATTTTGCAATTTATTTAAATAACTTATTTGTTCTGAATGTCGTCTTTCCCATCCAACATTATTTATACTATTTTGCAATTCTGTTAGATTAGAATAAAATTTGGAATTTTCTATTCCTTTAGTGTTGTTTTCCAATTCTTTACAATATTGTATAAGTGATATATACAAGTTGTATTTGTCAGTTTGAGTTTGAAATATTTCAAACATTTTTTTCTCAATATCCATATCTTTATTATCTCCTTTTGTTTATTATCTGAAAAATTCAAGGTGACTTTCAATTCTGTAATCCTGTATTATCGCTTGTCGGGATTTCTTTCCACGAAAATTTCCTATCCCCACAGTTGAAACTACATCAATAGTTTTATAAATTCCTTTATCACATTTAAGTTGATCTGATAAATCTGAGTGCCATTGGATAAATTCCATTCCGTCAGCTTCAAACTTTGAATGTAATAATTTCATGGTACTAATATTTTCAGGCTCTAATCCTTCTATGAGAATATTGATTGGTTTAAATCCTGTTCCACTAATTATGTTTACATATTCAAGTTTCTTAATTAGCTTAGTAGTTATATCAGATGGTTTTAAAATTATATCTACTTGACTTGTTATTTTAAGTTCTACATCTTCTAAATTCTTATTTAAAGTAGTTATTAACTGATTCCATCTTGATTCGTAGACTCCAATACCTGCAGCTCCAAAATGACCCATACAGTAGACTGAGAGACGTGTATCTAAGATAAGTTGTTTAAAATTATCTATACAATTCCCACGAATACTTCCCCGCAATAATCCTTTTTTCTCTGATGGATGTACTATAATAACTAAGCAATCATATTTAGAAGATATTACATTTGCTACAAGGCCTGTAAGATTTGTTTGTGTATCTCCCTTAACATTAAATCCCATTACTTTATCATTAGCAATTCCTCTTTCTTCAATTTCATTCTCTAACTCTGCTACTAATTTATCCTTTTGTATATTTTGAATTTCTTTAAGTTCCTTTAATTGGTTTAATATCTTTTTAACAACTTTCTTATCATCCTTTAACAATATCTGTGCGGATAATTCTCCATGATTTGTCCTAACACCGGCGTTCAAAATTGGACTTATGGAGAAAGCTACGCAAGTGCTTGTGAAGGGGTAATCTCCTACAATCGCTTTAAGTCCTGGGTTATTTAATGAATTGAAGCCTTTCATACATATATATCTATTCTCAGGGGATGCTTCAGATATATCCATCATATCTCCTATAATTCCTGATGCTGCTAAATCATAAAACTCCTCTGCTCCTGTTGTACCTTGCAAATAATCTAAGTATAATACGAACTTTAAACAAACTCCGCTGCCGGATAAGAATTTATTTTTGTATGAATTTAAAGTTGAATTGACGATTATGCCTGAACATTTTTCTATTTCACATGGATGATGATCTAAACAGAGGAAGTCAATATTGTTAGTAACGAGAAACTTTTGTGCTTCATAACTAGAACTAGAAGAATCAACTGCAATTACTAGATCGTATTTGCCAATATAAGACTCTAAATCTTGGAATTCAATCCCATGTTGTTTACCTGAATTGATTGACCAACTTAATTCAGTAGTAAAATCTCTAAGGTATCTTAAGATAATTGCAGATGAATTTACACCATCATTATCACAATCCGACAATATATGCACTCTTTTACCTTCATCAATAGCTTTCAAGACCATATCTGCAGCTTCTTTGATGTTAGATAAATCTTCAAAGGGTAATAAGTCAGATTCAAGCGGTTTAAGAAAATGAACGGGGTTTGATATATTTCTTTTAGCAAGTATAGAACCGATAATATCGTCTTTTGGATTAGGTTTAGGTATCAGAATATTCCACTGTTTATTCATATATTTATACCTTGAATATTAGTTCCAGTACTACTATAATAGTTATATTGTCCAAAATATTTTTTATCCGCCGCTAATCTTGCACTTACAGCATCTTCAAATTCACTATATTGTCCTAACCAAATATATTTATTATTTAGCATTATATGAGCTATCCATTTTGACCTATCTGCCCTCCAATATACTCCTTTACATCCCGATGTATTATTTTTGGGTTTTTTCATATTCATAGCATTCTCTTGTATCGTTGCAAATCTAAGATTAATTTTACGATTATCATAAACATTATGATCTATATGATCTACTCTTAAATTATCAGGGCAATTTGTGATTAATCTACTCAAAATGGAATTATTTGAATTTCCTGAACCACCCATTAGATATCCATCTTTGTTAGCACACCAACAAATTTCTTTTATTTTGTCATAATCTTCGAGATCAAAATAAAAGGGTTCATCTTTAAACGTGTAACCTATGCCATATTCTCCTTTCAAATCATATCTATTATATTTTTTACATCGTTCCATTATTCTTTGTATATTTAAGCATCCACAAGATTTTGTGTGTCCATCTTTTAAATGTGCTGCCATAACTATAATATAATTAGGGTTTTCTTTATCACAATCACAAATACAATACCATTGTGGTAACTCATTTCCAGCTGGATTAACATAAGGTTCTGCTTTACCAACAACAGTTAATCTATTAAAAGTTTGACCTATTAAGTTTTTAGCATTATTTCTGATACAACCACAATCTGTCTTAATACCCAATTTTAAACTTGATGCTAATATGGAAATATCTTTGTTTCCACAGTCACAATCGCAGCACCATCTATCATATACATATCCTCCTGCACTAGCCTTAACTTCTACTTTTCTTGTAACAACTAATTTCCCATATCTTTTTCCTATTAAATCAGCTAATTCTTTTGCAATACATCCACAAGACTTGGACGTCCCCGATCTTAAATTAGAACTAATAACATCTACATAATTTGGATTTTCTGTTTTACAATTGCAAATACATCTCCACCTTGTGGATTTTAAGCCATTGGGAGATACATAATCTGGAGCTCTTTCAATAACAGTTAATCTTCCAAAATTTTGACCGACAAGGTCTTTAATTTTCGCCATCTATCTTCTTAACCTCCTCATCCTTTAAATAGGTATTCTCGTACCACACAGCACATTCTTTTGAACAGAAATATCTACCTTTATCCAAAATCATATCTACTTTCTTTCCTCTGTGACTGCACATTTCGCAATAACTTCCTTTAGCTGGCATTAGTTATCATTCTCCTTTCATCTTTTAAAATTCCAATTTTATAATAATTTTGACACTACATATAGTATTAGTTTCTTTTCGATACCACTATATATAGTATAGTAAGTTACTGTTTAATTGTTAATAAACCACTGACCTTCTAATATTTCTTTTGTACTTATTGGATTCCCATAAACATAATCTATAAATGTATATCCTAGAGCCTCATCAAAGTTATCTTCCGCTTTATAATGATAGGTATCGTTTAATAT
>NZ_JAENWM010000151.1 GCF_016650035.1 Clostridium sp. | reverse complement strand
ATCAAACAATAGCAAATAAACTTATAATTAAATTATACCATTCATTTTTTTCTAGTCATTCACTCCACCTCTTATCACCTTACATTTGTAATTTTTTTCTACCCTGGGTTCCTAGTGAGGACATGCCGGACTTACTTGCTATAGTTTATTTTTTCAACATATTGTTATACAATATTATATAACAGGTTGCATTGTTCTTATAGCCAATTAAAGAATTCATTTAAGACGTCAAAAAGCAAAGAAGAGCAGGATTTTTATATTATTTTATCTAATATGGTTCTGCAAAGAGAACAAAAAAGCTCGTATAGGCTCATGGGAAGATAAAAATATTCCAAATTGGGCAAATAATTTATTAGACAAATAGCTATTAAAACTTAGGGTTTTAATAGCTATTTTTGCGACCACTAAGGTCCTTCTTAGTATAATTAGATAAAATAACATCTTAAAAGAACTGGTTAATATAATAAACTGACAACTATAATCTTATATTTATAATTTATACTTTATAACTAAATGGGTAAACTATATAGTGCACTGGATAACCGCAGTGTAATTTATAAATTTGAAGGGAGAAAATATGAATAAAAATAATTTAGAAGAAACAAAAAAATCAAATAAATATGATCCTACTAAAGGTACTGCTTCAAACATTGATATGGTGAATATGTATAACATGCCTAACATGACTAGTGGCCCTAGTGATGCTACACTAGAAGAAAAAGAACTAGTAAAAGCACGTTCATTAGAAGGTAAAGGTACTTATAAAAAATAATTCTAAGGCAGGATTATCCTGCCTTAATTAATTGTATAAATAAGGATATTTATTATTAATTAGTTTTATCTGAAATCAAATTATAATGCACTCCTTGTTTGAATTTTATTAAAATTAAATGCCTTCACAGTTAATTATTAATTTTGTCATTATAATGACATATAGAATTGTTATTATAAGTACATAGAAAGTAATTAATTTTTTTAATTAGAGCCCCCCTTTAATTAAATATAAAAATACCTACAGCCAACACTTTTTTCAAAGTGTTGGCTGTAGGTATTTTTTTGAATTATTTCATCTTAATAGATTTCTTTTATTGATTTATTTTTTTCCTTCTAACCATTAATACTCCAAAACCTGTAAGCATTAATGCTCCACCTAATATTAAAAGTGTCATCATGTCAAAGGGACTACCTGTCTTTGGAATAGATGAACTGCTTTTGGATTGATCTATGGATAATACTTGGAAACTACTAAATTTATCAATAGTAATTTCAATTCCAATAGGATTCCCATTTTCATAAACTATAGTCCCGTTCTTTACTTCTTTTGTTCCATCTGTATGCTCAATATATACTTTTAAGGAATCAAGAAAAGAATTTTTATTTTCTGTAGGTATAGTCATACCTGTAAACGGAATTACTAGTTTTGTTTTGAAACCAGAATAGTTTGTTTCTATAGTATAAGGAATTCCTTGTACTACCACTACGCCATTGCCTGTACTGCAAGTGCTGGTATTTCAACTTCTTGTTGATTAGCTTTCGGAGTACCATCTTTAGGTTCCGGCATATTAATAGTTACCGTTCTAGCATCACTTTGTGCTGAAGGATCTATTTTATCAACGTAATCCTTCAGTGTATTTATTTTAATATTTGACTTATAAAAATAACCTTCATCAAAAATAGCATCATTACCTTCATTGTATATCTTGCTAAGACTATATTTTTGATCTCCTGCACCAATTCCCTTCTGACCTAACGCATCAAAAGCAAATATAAATTGCTGTAAATAAACAATAGTTCTTCCAATCAATATTAAATTGAAGCTTATCTTATCGCCTGCCTCAAAATGTTCTCTCTCATCAAAGCACTCCACAATATAACCCGGAGAGGTGCTTTTCTCTGTAAAAAAGGGTACTTCTACTTGTCAACATCAATGCTACTAAAGAGTTGTTAGCAACACAGCTTGTCTGTTTCACTTTCAATCTGTGTAAGGGGTCAGACCTTTGTCAAAAGCTGGAACAGTACAAGCTCTGTTGCTAAGATACTTCATCACTTTTCAAAGTATTTCGAGTATACACTCCATTGTATCCCTTCTTCTTGAAGGACAAAACTTGCTGTAGATGGATTATATATAGAAAACTCACCGTATACGGACCTATCCTGAATACCATTGATTTCTATTTGAAACGACTGAATACTTTCATCATCATTTTTCTCAATTGGTGTAATCACATCCAAATCAAAGTATTCATGCATGCCATTCATATAGTCCAATTCTGATAAAGAAAAATCTATGTTCTCATCTACTAACGTTACCTCATATATTTTATCCGTTTCACCATCCATCCAGAAGCTATATTCAAAACTATTATAATCCGTGAATTTAAACTCTTTTAAAGCCATGGTTACAGATTCATCTGATGGTACAAACATATTATAATAAGCCACATAAACCAAATGTTCTTTAATATGGTCTACAGATATTGCTTTAATTAACCCTACTTTTACCAGTTTATTTAACTCTTTTGAAAGTTTATTTTGTTCAATATCACTCATTTCTTTTTTCTGTAAAGCTAACATATTGATGGCACTAGAATTTTCAAGCAATTCAACAATCAATCGAATATTATCATCACTACTAAATTCCTCAAGCTTTTCATTTGTTTTCCGTTCTAATGTTTTTTGTTTAGATCCATCAAAATGATCAGATATTTTAAAATATACATTAGGTGAATAAATTGCAAATAATAACAACACAATGAGTAAAATGATACTAATTAATCGATTCCATCTATTCATTTAGCATCACCTTTGGCGCTTTGCCATTATGTTCATCTGAAGAACACAAAGGTATATCTAATGTAAAAGTAGTCCCTTTATCTACTGTAGACTCCACTTCTAAATGGATATCCAATCGCTTTACAATCCGACTAACAATAGCCATTCCCAGTCCAGCACCACCTTCCCGTCTTGTTCTTGATTGATCAGCCATATAAAAAGGTTCCATCATTTTTTCAAGCACTTTTGAATCCATGCCACAACCATCATCTTTGATGACAATTTTGTAAGTTGTACTTGTATGTTTACCTGATAAATAGATATTTCCCTTATACTCTACAGCCTTTCTTGCATTGTCTAGGATATTAATTAATATAGATAAATATAAATCCTCAACACCTAAAATAGTACCTGGTTCATATTCTACTGTAAAATTAATGCCTTTTAATTGCATTTGATTGTTTAATAAGTTATAAGTCTCACTCAGTAATGATTGAATCTCCACATTTTCAATGGTTATTTCATCATCTCGTAGATTCGTTAATACCATCATTTGATTGATTAAACGCTCAAGACGTTTTCCTTCACCCAGTATATATTCAAGGGACTCAATCTGCTCTTCTTTGTTTAAGTCCATCGTTAATAACATATCAGAATATCCAATAATCGAGGTTAACGGCGTCCGACATTCATGTGCAAAGGACGCAGTGAATTCTTCTTGTATTTTTGATGCGGCTTCCACTTGTGCTATTTTTTCTGAAATACGAACATTTTTCTCAAAGCTTTTGACTAATAAATACAATCCCAATGCTAAAAGTGTTAAAATAATAAGCAGCAGTAAACTATATCGTTGAACTAAAGTATCTCTTTGTGCATAGACCTCTGTCACTCCAAGAATGGTACTTATAAAATACGATTGGTCATAAATCTCTACTGAACTGGTTATTACGATATAATTCTTTTGGTCTTCTTGATAATACTCTAAGAAGATTTGTTCTGCTTCCGGTAATTCGGGTAAATTTTTATTTAAGTTCAATAACCGACTATTGTAGATCACATTGTCTTTGCTAAGGACTTGGTAAATTACATGATGATTTGACATACTAGTATATAAGTTTTTAGCTACAAATTTTAAAACACTGTCTGATTCATCTGTATGATTTTCTAACATTTCGATTGAATTAGCAAGCGAATTGGCATATTCCAAATTGATATTTTGTAGCGCTTCTATTTCACGTTCAATATCCATTTTAAAACTAAAAGATACAGCTTCTATTTCCAAAAAAATGAACAAACCAGTTATAAGAATCATTATAATATTATATATACGAGAATATTTTTTCATAACCACAACTTCCTAATCATTAATTAATCAATCTATATCCAACTTTGTAAATACTTACAATCTCATCGTCCCAATTCAATTTTTTCTTTAATCGTCTGATACTCATATCAACTGTACGACTCTCTACATTGAATGTTTTTTTCCAGACATGTTCATAAATTTGTTCGCGCATTAAAACTTTATTAACATACGTCATCATATAAACCAACAGATCAAATTCCAACTCCGTTAAATCAATTATCTTTTGAGATTGAAAGACGATTCTTTTTTCAAAATCAATTTTTATATCATGAATTTGATTCTTCGTATTCATATGTCGTTTTAACACATTGTCTACTCTAGCAATCAATTCAGCAACTTGAAACGGTTTAGTAATATAATCTTCTGCACCCATTTTTAATCCCTTAACCTTATAATCAGTTGTAAGCGATGGAACAAACACCGTAATGTAAATTAACCTCCTTGTATAATCTAATTATAAGTTTAATAAGAAACCGCCTCTAAATAATACGAATGATTTCTTACTTATCTTTATTAATGTTAATGCTTATTTTTATTCATTTCTAAATTTAATATTTATACTTATCTTTGTTTTT
>NZ_JAENWM010000001.1 GCF_016650035.1 Clostridium sp. | reverse complement strand
TATTTTACACTATATTTTTTTTATTTGGGACATAATCAAAAACGGTATACCAAGACATTATCATAAACGGATCATAATAAATTAATGTTTCTAAATGTGGTCTTGACATAAAATTCTATTTAAATTATAATTGATAATAATAAAGTATAAAATAATTATAATAAAATAAAAGCTTTGATTAGGAGTAGTAATATTTTTAGCATTCCAAAGAGAGCTGCTGTGGCTGTGAAGCAGTAATGATATAATACGAACTTACCTATGAGCTTACTTTGCAAGTAAACACTTGCTTTGCAAGCAAGAGCTTACTTGTGAAAACAAGTACGGTTAGAACCGTTATATTTTTAAGTGAGGCGTAATGCCTAATTAGAGTGGTACCGCGGAATTTTACTTTCGTCTCTTTGTTGAGATGGAGGTTTTTTTAATTTCTATTTAATTCTATGGAAGAAATGTTGAATCTAAATAAACACGAAATGATTTAGATTATCAAGGAGGAATAACAATGGCAAAATACAATACAACTATCGATAAAAAATGGCAACAGAAATGGGAAGAAACTAATCTTTATAAATTTGATGAAAATAGAATTGACAAAAAACTATATGTACTTGAAATGTTCTCCTATCCATCTGGAAGCCAATTACATGCTGGGCATTGGTTTAACTATGGTCCTGTAGATACTTGGGCTAGAATGAAGAAAATGCAAGGATACAATGTATTCCAACCAATGGGCTTCGATGCTTTTGGTCTACCTGCGGAAAACTATGCAATAAAAACAGGCGTACATCCAAAGGATTCTACAGATCAGAATATTAGTAACATGGAAAAGCAATTAAAAGCTATGGGGGCAATGTTTAATTGGGATCATGAAGTGGTAACTTGTCGTCCATACTATTATAAATGGACTCAATGGCTATTCTTAAAACTATTTGAAAAAGGTCTTGCTTACAGGAAAAAAGCACCTGTAAATTGGTGCCCTAGTTGTAACACAGTACTTGCAAATGAGCAAGTGTTAGTAGATGGCTCTTGCGAGCGCTGTGGCACTGAGGTTACTAAAAAGAAATTAACCCAATGGTTTTTAAAAATTACTGACTATGCTGATGAACTACTAGAAAAACTTGACACCTTGGATTGGCCTGAAAAAACAAAATCAATGCAAAAACATTGGATAGGTAAATCTACCGGCGCTGACGTCATTTTCAAGGTAATTGATTCGGATGTAGACTTTAGTGTATTCACTACAAGAGTAGACACCCTGTATGGTGTTACGTATGTTGTTATAGCCCCCGAAAATGATCTTGTAGATATATACACTAAAGATGAATATAAAGATGCTGTTGAAACTTATAAATATGAAGCTAGAAAACAAACTGATATAGAAAGGCAATCTATTTCAAGAGATAAAACCGGTGTATTTACTGGTTCCTATGCTATTAATCCTATTAACGGGCGTAAAGTTCCAATTTGGATTGCTGACTATGTTCTAAACAGTTATGGAACAGGTGCAGTAATGGCTGTTCCCGCTCATGATGATAGAGATTTTGCCTTCGCCACTAAATACAATTTGCCTATTGAAAGGGTAATTATTGGCTTTAAGAGTGTAATTGAACGTCCAGAAAACCTTCCCTATACTGAGCACGGTAAAATGGTAAATAGTGAAGAATTTGACGGTTTATCTACTGAAGAAGGTATCGAAGCCATAGTGAAAAAACTAGAAAAACTGGGCTCAGGATCTGGTAAAGTAAACTTTAGACTTCGTGATTGGTTAGTTTCAAGACAAAGATATTGGGGAGCTCCTATTCCAATAATTCATTGCGATAAATGTGGAACTGTCCCTGTACCCGAAGATCAGCTACCTGTAGAACTTCCTTATAACGTAGAATTTACCCCAGACGGAGAATCACCCTTAGCTAAATGCAAGGAATTTATTAATGTACCCTGCCCGGTTTGTGGAGCTCCAGCTCATAGAGAGGCTGATACTCTAGATACCTTCGTTTGTTCTTCTTTCTACGAATTTAGATATGTAGATAACAAAAATAGTGAAAAAGCTTTTGATACAGACTTAGTAAACAAAATGCTTCCTGTAGACAAATATGTAGGTGGACCTGAACATGCATGCGGTCACTTACTATATTCAAGATTTATATCCAAAGCTCTTCGCGATATGGGATATTTAAACTTCGATGAACCTTTCTTATCTCTTACACACCAAGGTTTAATTTTAGGCGAAGACGGATTAAAAATGAGTAAATCCAAAGGCAATACTATATCTCCAGACCAATATATAAAAGAGTTTGGATCCGATGCCTTTAGAATGTACCTAATGTTTGGTTTTGGTTATACTGATGGCGGCGCATGGAGTGACGACGGTATAAAAGCTATGGGAAGGTTCATTGAAAGAATTGAAAGAGCTATAGAGACTGGAATAGAAGAACTTTCAGAGGAGTGTAATAATAGAGCCTCTCTTGACAAGGCAGATAAAGAATTAAACTATTGGAGGCATTTTGCAATTAATGGAGTTACGGAAGATGCAGAAAAACTACAGTTTAATACAGCAATTGCAAGACTTATGGAACTTACAAATGCCCTTTCAAAATATGCTACTGAAGAAATTAAAAATAAAAAATTCTTAAAAGAAGTACTTGTGGATTACCTTAAACTTCTCGCTCCTTTTGCCCCTCACTTTGCGGAAGAAAAATGGGAAACCTTAGGTATGGGGTACTCCATATTTAATCAAAGCTGGCCTGAATTTGATAAAGACGCTCTAATCAAAGATGAAATAGAAATAGCTCTTCAAGTAAACGGAAAAATAAAATCTAAAATAAACGTATCTTCAGATTTAGATGAAGAAGGTATAAAAGAAGTTTCTCTCAAAGATGAAACAATAATTGCTGCCCTAAACGGTAAAACTGTGCGCAAGGTTATTGTAATTAAAGGACGACTAGTTAATATAGTAGTTTAATAAATTTTATTACAAAAGGATAGTAGAGTTTTTTTATTGAATACTCTACTATCCTTTTTGTATTTAAGACTGTATTACCTAATTAAGCTCCGTACATATCTAATGTTTTTTGCGTTGCTTTAAGCAGACTACTAAGCTCAAAAACTTCTCCTTCTTCTACTAGCTTATTTAATTGATCTCTATATCTAGTTGCATCAGTTAATTTCCCGAGAGAAGAAAGCATAATAATATTATTCATTATATCCGATACCAAATTAGATTTTACCTCAAACAATTTTTGTGCATCTTTGATTTCATCTTTAATTTCTAACATCTGCTGATCTAACTGAAAAGCCGCATCCGCAGCGCTCTTAAGTTTCGCCCTTATATTCTCTGGTATATCATGTTTATATTTATAATTCAGAGAATGCTCAACTGTAGCCCAAAAATTCATTGCCAAAGTTCTAATTTGAAACTCCGCTAGTATTTCCTTTTGACCATCAGATAAGTTCACAGGATATTTTATAATCATATGATAACTTCTATAACCGCTACCTTTTACATTTGCAACATAATCTTTTTCATAAACTATCTGCATATCACGTCTTTGACGAATTAAATTTACCACCTTATCAATGTCATCTACAAACTGACACATTATTCTTATACCTGCAATGTCTTCCATCTCAAACTCAATTCTCTGTAGAGGTATAGAAAATTTACTAGCTTTTTCAAGGATACTAGATATTTCTTTAACCCTTCCGGTAACAAACTCTATAGGTGAATAGTCATTTTTATGTCTATACTCTCTCCTTATGCTTCTGAATTTCACTTTCAATTCTTCTACTGCCTGTTCATAAGGGATTAAAAATCTCTTCCACTCTCTTATTGCCATATCCTCAGTCCTTTATATAAAATTTAATTTTTAATAATATTAATCTAATATTTTCAGTGGATCAAAGTCCAAATAATCACAAGAGGTTACTATATACTCTACCCCCTCTATATTTCCTTCATACAACCTATTTAAAGATGCTCCATGCAAGTGTCCATATATTACCTTTTCCACCTTATATTCTTTTATTAACCTTATAAGTTTAGTTTCTTCAAAACTATCATTAGTAGGTGGATAATGAAGCATTACAATAAATTTATTATATCCACTTTTCACTGCATCATCTAATGAAATTCGGAGCCTTATCAGTTCTCTATCATATATTTTTTCATCATGAGTCGAAAATTTTGCACTACCAGGACAGTTCCAACCACGGGTTCCACATATAGCATAATCATTATAGTTAAAAGAGTTATTTTGTATAAAATCCATATCATCATAAAGAGTATTAAGCTTTGTGATACTATTCCACCAATAGTCATGATTTCCTTTAATAAGTATTTTTGTGCCTGGTAGATTATGAATCCATTCTAAATCCTCATTCCCCTCAGAAATATTCATAGACCAAGAAATGTCCCCTGCAATTAGTACAGTGTCCTTTGAAGAAATCTTACTAAGCCAATTTTTTTTTATTTTTTCTTGATGGTTATTCCATTTATATCCAAATATATCCATTGGTTTATTTGAATTTATAGCTAAATGAAGATCAGATATTGCCCATAACGCCATATTATATCTCCTTTTTTAACATTCTAGTGTTTTTTCATTAATGCATCTGTATCCATTACATAAGCAATAACCTTTGCTATTGCATCATATAATTCTAGAGGTATTTCTGATCCCACATCAACATTTAAAAGTAAATTAGCTAATTCATCGTTTTGCACTATAGCCACATTACTCTCTTCAGCCTTCTGTAGAATTTTATCTGCTATATACCCTATTCCAGCTGCTGTTACTATAGGCACATCATACCCCTTTACATATTTTATTGCAGCAGCTTTTTTTAATTTTTTCATTTTAATGCACCTCATTAGTGTTCAAAATTACAACTTTAAAATAGCGCAATCCTATTATACCTTTATATCTATTGTATTAAAACTCCTATCATCAAAAAATTCTCTGATATTAGTCAGTGTAAACTCGTTATCCTTCTTACTTACATCAATGTTAACCCTATAATTTAGAGTAGATAAATTTTTCATTAATTTTTCTTTACCAAGTTCAAAAACACTAACCCAAAATTCATCACAATTTATGTCAATATTCATATTATTATTGTTAATTTTAATATATGCATCCACAGTTCCCATATTTATTGTTTTTACTCTAGTAGCAATTTTCACATTTTTACCATCAATTTTTTTACCTTTTTTTCTGTCATCTTTAATAATCAATTTACATTGATATTCATTTTCTTTAATATTTATAGGTAAGTCCAAATAATAATATTGTTCTGAAATAGAATTAAACATTTTTATATCATTAAACTTTTGACCAAACATATCCATAACTTTTTGATAAGACTCAGATTTTAGATTTTGTTTGCTTTCAATAAGAACTTTAACTATATCTTTAATCTCATCGGTTTTAAGTTTAATTTGCTCTTTAATAATAAAATCTGTCGTTAACTTCTCTATATCGTTTTCAATATTGTTTATTGTTCCTCTATCAATATCTTGAACATTTAATTCTTTTTTTATCATATTAATAATATCATTAAGAGAATTATTTTTACCATATCCATGAATTTTATTACTTACAGCATTTTTATTTGCTGTATCCACTTCATTAATAACATCTTTATGAAGTTCATTTAGAGGAATCTTCTCATTTTCCTTTGGCTTTAAATCTTCAATCTTTTCATTCTGATTTTTTAAAGAGGGCTCAATATTTTCCAACATATTTTTAATTATATCACTATTTGAAAGAAAGTTACTAATATCTTTAAAATTGTTATAAATGGCTGATTCTCCTTTAAATAGTTTTACAAAGCTCTCCAAATTCCCTTTAGTAATTTCTATATTATTCTCTTTAAATAATAATATTTCATCGATGTCTAAATTCTTTAAAGCCCCAAAAAAGCCCTTTAAGGTTTTTGTTATTTCATTTGCCTTTTCGCTACTCGTGTCAATATTTCTACTATCAAGAAACTTATCAATAAAAATCTCCTCTTTTTCAGAATTAAAAGAAATTTTCTCTTTGAAATGGACTAAATTTTTTATATCTATTATATTATCTTTAGTTAATGGCATATCATGTTTTATCATTTTTTCAAAAAGCAAGATATCACTTTTGTCATTAACTAAAACTTTTTCCATGGTAAATTTTTCTCTTTCAACAACTTTAACTTGTTTATCATCAGATAATAATCTTACTTTAAGCTTACTATCTTCAAATCCTTCAACAACAAATTTAAGCATACCACTACCGTTATCTTGTTCTAGTGGCTTATCCAGCTTAGCTGCAAATTGCCATCCATCTGATAATTTTAAATTAACTTCTCCATTTTGCAGGTCTATGCTTACTATTTTTGCATTGAACTTTTCGCCTTCTTCAAAGGATATTTTACTAAAAGTTTTTTTATCTTGTGCATTTTGTAAAATAGCAATATTGCTAATTACTGACATAAGACACCTCCCATTTGACTTTCATACTTTATTATCGTATGAAAAAAAAAAAATTCAATAGAAAAAGCTAAAATAAATTTTAGCTTTTTCTATTGAATATATTATTGCTCTATTATATTCCTACTTTATAATTAAAGAATAGTATTTTTTCTTTCCTCTTTTAATAAGTACACTGCCTTCTTTAAAATATTCTTCTAAAAGTGTTGCATTTTTATCCTCTATCTTTTTATCATTAATTGTTAATCCACCTTGCTCAATTAGCCTTCTAGCTTCCGCTTTTGAAGGTACCACTTTAGTATGCACTAATATATCCATTAACTGAGCATTCTTCATATCTACTGGTATTGATATGGTAGGAACGTCACTCATGTTAACCCCACCACCAAATAATGCTTCTGATGCAGATCGCGCCTTAATAGCTTCTTCTTCTCCGTGGATAAGTTTCGTAACTTCAAAAGCTAAAACAGTTTTAGCATCATTAATTTTTTCATCCTTAAAAGCACACAATCGTCTAATCTCATCCATCTCTACAAAAGTAAGTAAGCATAAACATTTTTCCACATCTGAGTCTGCAACATTTCTCCAGTATTGGTAAAAATCATAGGGAGATGTCTTATTCGCATCAAGCCACAGAGCACCATTTTCCGTTTTACCCATCTTCTTGCCTTCGCTGTTAGTAAGTAGGCCGCAGGTCATACCATAAGCAGGTTTACTTTCTTTTCTTCGTATAAGCTCCATACCAGCAATTATATTAGACCATTGGTCATCTCCGCCGAGTTGCATAGTACATCCATGCTTTTGATTTAACACTAAAAAATCATATCCTTGCATAAGCATATAATTAAACTCAAAGAAAGACAACCCTTTTTCTAATCTCTGTTTAAAACACTCAGCCGTAAGCATCCTGTTTACTGAAAAATGCACCCCAATATCTCTAATAAAATCCACATAATTTAAGTTTAAAAGCCAATCAGCATTGTTTTCTAGAATAGCTTTACCATCACTGAAATCTACAAGTTTTGAAAGCTGTTTTTTAATGCAGGATATATTATAATCAATTTCTTCTTTTGAAAGCATTTTTCTCATATCTGTTTTACCTGATGGATCACCTATCATTGCAGTCCCACCACCAACTAGAGCTATGGGTCTATGACCTGCCCTTTGCATATGTGCCATAAACATCATAGCAATAAAATGGCCAATATGTAAACTATCTGCAGTCGGGTCAAAACCTATATAAAATGTTACCTTTTCTGTTTCAAATATTTTCCTCATTTCCTCTTCATGAGTAACTTGTTTTATGTATCCTCGCTCTAAAAGTATATCATATACATTTTCCATAAATAATTCCTCCTTATTTTTTGCTATTTATTAATTACATCATTTTGTTGATGGTTGTAATTAAAATGTGATTAAAATAAAAAAAGCCCCCTAAGAAAGGGACGAAATAATTCCGTGGTACCACCCAAATTGATTTAACAATCCGCTCATGCCTTATAACGTAAGGTAAGTCCGTCTCAGCTTAATTTAAAGATAACTTTATTTCAGCTTAAAGCTCCAGAATGTATTTCACTATAGCCCTTAACTAGTTCACACCTTCCACTAGCTCTCTGAATAATTCTTATAGTTACTTTTTTCTTTCATAGCCTTTTAAATATAAATTTTATGCTTTTAATTATATATATGTATTTAGAATATTTCAAATGTTATAATTGCTATTTTACCTCATCAAACTTACTTATCTTCTGTATACTCTTCATTTCGCCCATTTCATCTGTATTGAGCATATTCAGGTCTAAATCCCTGCATATGCTCAATACAAAATATTATTCACCCAAATTATGCGATATAATCCTTTAAAAACTCTGGTGGATTTGTGCTTTCACAACTAACATTTACAAAAAAATCCACACTGTATTTCTTTGCTAAAGAGTCTATTTTAGAAAACAATTGTGCCATATGCTCAAGTTTATCATCTATAATATTAAACACACCATCAACAAAAATGGTATCAATATCATAATCTTTAGAGAGCATACCGCACAAAAAACCGTAAAAGTCATTATTGCTTTTTAAATTAAAATCATTTGTAGCTACAAACCTCATTTTACTACTTAGTTGTAGTAAAGCCTTAGTGTCATCATCAATATACACTGTATTTCCTTTAACTTCGTCAACTTTCTCGTTGGCAAGTTTAATCAAAGCTTTAGTTTTACCTGAACCTTTTCTACCGCAAAATACATGAATAATGTTAACCGCCTCCTATTTTATCTAACCTAACCAGACAATTATTAAACAGGTCTACACAGCACACAATATAGTTATACATATTATATAATATTCAGAATATTATTGCAATATTA
Source organism: Clostridium sp. (assembly GCF_016650035.1). GTDB lineage: Bacteria > Bacillota > Clostridia > Clostridiales > Clostridiaceae > Clostridium_AD. The sequence goes on along the minus strand of NZ_JAENWM010000001.1, from coordinate 119,760 downwards.
TAGTTTATTAAATAAAAATTTTAATCCCTGGAAAAATCACCTTAAAACTATTATCCTTTTCAGAATCCACAAATATTACTTTTCCATATTTTGCAAAAGCTTTTTTCATTCCCGCAAAGCCCCTTCCTGATTTTGCAAATCTCTTTCTATCATCTAAGGTTATTAACTTATCATATATCCACATATTTCTTTTTAAAGAATTATGATTACTAATTTTCGTAGAAAATAATAGGCTTCCCGGACTTACTACGCTTACACTATTATAGTTTATTATTATTTCAATTTCCTTATAAAATATAGTATAATCTCGATAAAGTATTGCATTTTTTACAGCTTCATATACTGCAGCTATAGGGTACTTTACTGGGAATATATTTTTGGATAATTCTTCCACACTATCTAACATCTCTAATAAATTCCCTTGAATAATCATAACCTCATCAAAGTTACTATTTACTTTGTTTATTATTTTTATCATGTTATGAGGTATATAGATACTATTAACTGAAGAAAATACTAATAAACCTCCAAGTGTCACTACTCTTTTGTTGTAATCCCTTTCAATAAAGGTTATTCCTGTATTGTCCATAAATCCCAACCTATTTTCCTCATTTACTAAAATCCCCTTATTAAAAAAGTATTTATCAATTATATCAAAATTAAGGGTGTTAATATCACTACTAATAATGGGCATGGTTTCAATATTAAGGTTTAAATTTTCTTGAAGGACCGAGATTAATTCTTCTTTCCTCATGGTATCTGTAGTAGATCCTCGCCTTATATAAAAAGCACCATTTTCCCTTAACTGATAGGGTTTCTGACCACCATCATATATAGTTATAATTGCTAAGTTTTTACTTTGGTATATTACAAAATCTACGGATATTGGAATCGGAGGTTCGCATCTTGAACTAATAATTTGTTGTAGCTGCTCCTCTTTAAATTCAGAAGCATCAATACCTATAATTTTTTTTGTTTTATCTTCCACTCCAATAACAAGATATCCTCTTCCTCCGCGAGAGTTAGCTATAGCACTTATATCTTTTGCCAGTTCTTTTTTACCACTCTCAATAAATATATCGATTTTTTGCTTAAAGTCTAATTTTGTACCCTCATCCCTCTTTAAAAGCAAACTAATTTTTTTTGCATCCATACTTTCACCCCAAGCCGCTATAATAATATACTATGTTTATAGTTATACAATGTTTCGATGATAATTTATTTATTTTTTATAACTCTAGTTTACAACAAAAGACGATGGAATACCATCGTCTTTTTAATCAAAATTCTTAACAGACCCTATATTCATTATTTCTACTTCTACTTCCACTTTTAACTCTGTTTTATTAATAATATCTTCGATCTTTATGTTTGGATACTTCTGATAAAATTGTTCTGTTATATCAAATATATCTATCCCCATTCCCTTATATTTTGCAAATAAAATATTACACGCTTTCACAATATTTTCTTCTGACTTCTCTTGGATTTTTGTAATGTTTTCATCAGTAAATATTATACTTTTTTGGGCTTCAGCAAAATCCACCTTAACTTTAATTTTCTTTTTTAAATGAACAATATTATCATAATAGCTAATTTCAGTCTTAGTTTTAGATTTTTTAATTTCTAAGGTTACAAATTGATTAATATCGCATGGATTCGTTATTTCTAAAGAACCACCTGAAATAGTATTCATTAAAAAATTAAAACCTTGCCCTTCATCTCTTTGTAATATGCTAACCATTTTATCACCTTCTATAACCGCTCCACCATTTACTTCTAATTTTGGCGTTAAGTTATCTTTTGTTATATTTATTATGGTAATTACGTTGGCTTTATCCCCCATGTTTCTTTGAGCATAAAATTCATTTAAACTTAGTTTTACAGCTCTTGAAGAAGAACCGATATTTTCTATAAGCTGCGTTATGAAAAATCCAATATACTTTTGTTGAAGAATATTTAAATTAATAAGCTTTTCTGGGTCCCCTATATATACTGTAATATATGGTCTTATAAGAAATTCTTGATCGCGATCAAAAAAATCTATAAAATTGTCAATACCGAATTTTGCTGCCTTTTCAGTAAATATTATAGCCTTATTCTGAGTATAATTTAGTTTATAACTAGATGAAGTATTCAAATCTCTAACAGCTTCAAACATTGTTTTTCCTTTTCCTTTAAATATGATCCTTTCATCAGTTCCTTCAGGTGTTGTTCCTCTTGCTCCCTTGAAAGTTTCAACATATATTATAGGATTACCGTCATCATCTACATCTACTATCAGGGCAGTAGCAAATAAAATTTTATTAACATCCTTATAACTAAAACATGATGTCATAGTAAAGCAATTCATTACTATGCAGCTTATAACTAATATTTTTTTATACTTTTTCATTGTAATCATCCTTATCAAAAATATTATTTGATATCTCACTAAGATCCCTTCTATATAACAAATCCTTAAATTTAAAAGTTTCTAGTGTCCCTAACGGAAATAAATATGGATATCCACAACTCTCAAGCCCCGCCAAATGAGAGATCAGAATAAAAAAGCCGATATAAAATCCCGGAAGCCCTAGCACTGAAGAAATGAAAATAATAATTATATTCCATATGGCTAGGGCACCATAAAGCTTTGGTACCAAAAATGAAGAAATAGACGAAAGTGCCACAATTACTACTGTGCTTTGCGATGCGATTCCTACTCCCACTGCAGCATCCCCTAAGATTAAAGCTCCAACAATGCTCATTGACTGACCTATGGACTGTGGCAATCTTATCCCAGCCTCTCTAAGTAGTTGGAAGAAAAAAGTCATTAATAATAGCTCTATAACTGTAGGGAGTGGTACACCCGCCCTTGAAATAGTGAACTTTACTGCAAATACCGTAGGAACAAGCGAAAAATGAAAACAAGCTATAGCCACATATAATCCTGATAATAGGCTAGCTGAGAAAAAGCTAAGCACTCTCGTAAGTCTCGATAAATTCGCAAAATATCTATTAGAATAATAATCATCAGGAGCATGAAAATTATCCAGGAAAAAATATGGTGCAGTGATAACAAAAGGAGTTCCATCTACAATTATTGCTATTCTTCCTTCTAAAAGCTTAGATGCTGCCACATCCGGTTTTTCGGTGGTACCTATTGTGTCAAAAGCTGAATTCTTATTTTTTAATTCTGTCTCAATATAATTCGCATCTAATATAAACTCTAATTTTATATTAGACACCTTTTTTCTTATATAATCCACAAGTTTTTTAGGTGCCACACCTTCTATATAACATATGACAACTACTGTGTTAGATTGCTCTCCTAAAATTATGGTTTCAAACTTTAAATTTGAATTCTTTATTTTCCGTCGTATAAGCGCTACATTATCTACAAATGCTTCCGTAAATCCTTCTCTTGGACCCTTAATAACATTTTCTGTAGGTGGAATGCCAACCCCCCGCCTCACATACCCTTTTGCCTCACAATAAATTGCTTTATTTGCAAAAGGAAATATAAGCACCAAGTCCCCAGCCAAAACGTGTGATATAGCCTCATCATTACTATTAATATCTCCGATTACATTTGCTGATAATACATCCTTTTTTACGTACTCTAAATCTACAGTCCAATTTTTATTTTCCATTAGAGGCTTAAATATATATTCACTAATAAATTTGGAATCACACAAGTCATCGATAAATACACCAGATATTACTCCTAGTTCGCATTCTATCTCTCGGTATTTCACATCGTAGCTATTGTTAAATTTTTCTTTAATATAATCTATATTTATATTTTCCATTATAATCACCATATTTATTATTTGTAACATTTGAGTTTAATATTCACAAATTGGGAAATACTACTAATGTAATGTGAATTTATTTCTATGACTTACATTATTGAAACAAAAGGAGGTAATGATGCAAAATGGATAAGCTAAATACAAAACATTTAATATTCATAATTTGGGGAACTTCTGTTGTAGCAATGAAGACTTATCCAAACGTATTCATCGTATATGGTGGAAGGGATTCGTGGATTTCCGTTATTATTGCCTCAATTATTGTATTATTTTATTTTATTTATATACTTTTTGTTTGTAAGAAAACAAATTGCTATAATATGAGTGAAATATACCATAGAGCTTTAGGTGAAAAAATGGGAAATATTTTTTTGATAATATTTATCATAACTTTAATTATCAGCTTAATAGAAAGTGCTTCAGTAGAATCAAATGCCTTACATGTAAATATGCTTTCAGACACTCCCCCTTGGTTTTTCCTTTTATTTATATTAATTCCCGCGATTTATATTACAAAAAAGGGCACTAGGGCAATAACTATAGTTACTATTATCGGGATATGTCTTATAATGGTGGCAGGTACAAACCTAGCGATTCTTACAGCTAAGTATAAAAACTATAGTTATCTGCTCCCTATAATGGCAAATGGCGTCACTCCCTCTTTTATTTTATCTGTAATAAAAGCGCTGGGATGCTATGGCAGTATAGCCGTTTGCATTCCATTTTTATCTAGAGTAGTTAATAAATCAAAAATTACAAAGCATTGCATAATTGCAATATTAATTGTAATACAAATGGAGATTTTTTCAACTGTTGGTATTATAAGTACCTTCGGCGTGGTTAGAGCCTTAAATATTAACTACCCCAAGCTTATACAAACTCAGTTAGTTAGTTATTTCGATTTTTTAGAGTTTGGCGAGTTTTTTGTAATGCTACAGATGGTAGGTGGTTGGTTTATAAAATATGTATTAACGCTAAATGCTATACTAATTCTATTTAAAAATCTTCGTTTCCTTAATAAATATTGGATTTACTTTATTACATTATTTGTTTTCATAATTTCATATTTCATTTCTGCTAAAGTACTATTATTATATAAGCTTTTAAATCTTTATGTCTATCTGTCTGTTATAAGCTTTATATTAATACCATCGATAATTTTTAGTGTGTTTTATTTAAAAAAACAAAGTAAAGACCGGAATTATCATAAAAATAATTTAAGTTAAAAAAGGCTCAGAATATATTATATTCTAAGCCTTTTCACTATTTTATAAATTCATGTTTTTTATTATTTTTGGCCAAAGCTAGTGATAATGGCAAAGCAAGAGCAATACCTACTATTACTTGACCTATATTTGCAGGTATATCTGCAAAGGCAACTAGTGCATTATTAGAGATTATTTTATATACTAAAAAACCTGACATTAAATACCCAAGGACCATCCATACACCTGCTACTACAAATGCAAATAAATTATTCCAAATATTATCCCCACTGTAGCCTTTTCTGTATGCAATCATAGCTGTTATATATGCCATCCCACCTTTTACAATCAATGTAAAAGGTGCCCAGAAAAAATAGGGAGTTGTCAAATCAAATATAGTCATGCCAAGTGCTGCGGCTATAAATCCCTTTTTCTTTCCTAGTAGTATGGCAGCTAAATATACCATACTATCGCCTATATGAAATACAGCACTTTGTCCCACGGGTAATTTAATTAAATATGTTGCAATATAAATAATCCCTGCCATAATTCCGATTTGTACTATGTCAATTGTTTTAGTTTTTGATACTCTATTTTCCATGTTTGTCCCCCTAGAACTTAATATGTTTTAAATCTTTATCTAATATCATTATATACAATATTATTTTTTTTTCAAATGTATCCATACACTTTTTAAAAAAATAATTCCATTTATATCTTGCATATACATTACTAAAGTAATACATACTATATCTAGTATTTAATCATCAAATATAATTACAAGTCAAAACTAAAACAAACATTTTTCAGTCTCTATCAAATTGTTTTTAAATACCTGGAGGTGATCCTGTGACTTTTTTACGTTGGTTAGGTGGCTTTGTAGTTTTATTTTGGTTAATTGGAATACTCCTAAGCATAGGTGACAATTTAATTAATATTTTACTAATAGTTGCTGCTATTGTATTTATAATTGATGCTATCTCTAGTCGAAATAAAATCATGTAAAAACTTCCAAATAAAAAAAATCTCTTGAAATAATTTCAAGAGATTTTTATTTTATTTTTTAAATTTCAATTTTTTAGTCGTCACTCTTACCCATATCTGATAGAATTAAGCCTTTATTATGATCTAGCGCCCATCTAATACCCCATTCATTTTGGAACAATAGTAGGTCTCTGTCCTTAAAATCTCTAACTATCCTAGTATCACTAGTCAAATTAAGTTTTTCCTTGTCTATGTTACTATTTTCAATCCATCTTATCTGTGTAAATGATAACCTATCCATCTTAATATCCACATTATATTCGTCTTTAAGTCTGAATTCTAATACTTCAAACTGAAGCACTCCTACAACCCCAACTATAATTTGTTCAACTCCAATATGAAGTTCCTTAAATACTTGAATTGCACCTTCTTGAGCTATTTGTGTTACTCCCTTTATAAATTGCTTTCTCTTCATGGTATCAACAGCTCTAACCCTTGCAAAAAATTCTGGTGCAAAAATTGGTATGCCCTCAAACTTAAATTTATTTGAAGAAGGGCATATTGTATCTCCTATGCTAAATATACCTGGATCAAAAACTCCAATAATATCTCCTGCATAAGCCGTATCAACTATCTCTCGATCTTGTGCTAAAAATTGTTGTGGTTGTGCTAATTTTATTTTATTACCACCTTGCATATGATACACATCCATGCCTTTTTCAAATTTTCCAGAACAAATTCTCATAAAAGCCATTCTATCCCTATGAGCTTTATTCATATTAGCCTGTATTTTAAATACAAAGGCAGAAAAATCATCGCTAAAAACATCAATTTTTCCTATGCTTGAATTTCTTGGTAATGGTACCGAGGTCAGTTTTAAAAAATCATTTAAAAAAGGTTCAACCCCGAAATTAGTAACAGCACTTCCAAAAAATACTGGTGTAAGTTCTCCAGCATTAACTTTGGTTAAATCGAAGTCATCTCCTGCTACATCTAAAAGCTCAATATCTTCCATAAGCTTTTCATAAAAATCCTCACCTATAAACTCAATTGCCTTTTCATCATCAATACTAATTCTAGTCTCTTTAGCTTCTACTTGACCATGCTTTCCATCATCAAAAACAATAATTTCCTTTGTCCGTCTATCATAAACACCTTTAAAATCTACCCCGCAACCTATAGGCCAATTTATTGGGTAAGATTTGATTCCAAGCTCATTTTCTATCTCTTCCATAAGTGAAAAGATTTCTTTAGATTCTCTATCCATCTTGTTAACAAATGTGAAAATAGGTATTTCTCTCATACTACATACATTAAACAGTTTTCTTGTTTGTTCCTCTATACCTTTTGCACCATCAATAACCATTACTGCGCTATCTGCTGCCATAAGGGTTCTATAAGTATCTTCACTAAAGTCTTGATGTCCTGGTGTATCAAGTATATTTATACAAAAATCCTTATAATTAAATTGCATAACTGATGACGTAACAGAAATACCTCTTTGTTTTTCTATTTCCATCCAGTCAGAAACTGCATGTTTAGAAGCTTTTCTAGCTTTAACTGAACCTGCAAGCCTTATAGCGCCTCCATATAATAATAATTTTTCTGTAAGTGTAGTTTTACCTGCATCTGGATGGGATATTATAGCAAACGTTCTTCTCTTTTGAATCTCTTTTATGTAATCCAGCAAAGTTATCATTCTCCTTTTTTTAGTATTTTTATTGTACTATGTATATATTCCTAAAATTACTCTCTAAGCTGGAGCAATTTAAAAATTTTTTTCTATATTCTCTACCTATTGATTTTAGCTTTTATGAGCATATATGTCAACTACGCTTGTACTTAACGAAGACAAAACCACGAAAATCTTAACAATTATTAAGATTTTAGTAGCTTTCATTCTTTGTAAATTAATCTTCTATTCCAAAGCTCTTGCCTCTACCTTGGTATGAATCCTATTTTCTTTTGCATTTTCCTTAGTGTCTTACTAGCAACATAGTAAGCCTTTTCAGCACCTTTTTTGTAAATTTCCTCTAAGAAAGCTTTATTAGCTATATATTCCTTGACTTTAATCTGTATAGGTTCAAGTTCTGAAACGATTGCTTCCGCTACATCCCTTTTAAATTGAGCATAACCTAAACCTTCATACTTTGCTTCAATTTCTTCTACAGATATACCAGTTATAGTCATTAGTATTGTCATTAAGTTTTTAACACCTAATTGCTCATCATTATACTTAACTACTCCTATACTATCCGTAACCGCTCTATTAACTTTTTTTCTAATTACTTCTGGTGGATCCATTATTAAAATATATCCATTAACATTTTCTCCTGATTTAGACATTTTATTAGTTGGTTCTTGTAAATCCATTATCTTAGCCCCTAGTTTGGCTATATATGGTTCAGGTATTGCAAATGTATCGCTATATGTTTTATTGAATCTTTCAGCTATATCTCTGGCAATTTCAAGATGTTGAGTTTGATCTTTTCCTACAGGCACTAAATTAGTTTGATACAATAAAATATCAGCTGCCATTAGCACCGGATAAATAAGCAATCCTGCCCCTATACTTTCACTATTTTTAGATTTTTCTTTAAATTGAGTCATTCTGCTTAATTCTCCCATATAAGTAGAACATGTTAAAAGCCAAGCAGCCTCACTATGAGCTGGAACATGTGATTGAATAAACATGGTATTTTTCTCAGGATCGATGCCTGAAGCTAAATAAATAGCTAACACCTCTAATGTTCTTCTTCGCAAATCTTTTGGTTCTTGCTTTACTGTAATAGCATGCAAATCCACCACACAAAAATAGCATTCATATTCTTCTTGTAACCTAACCCAATTTTTTATGGCTCCTAAATAATTCCCCAGGGTTAAATCTCCCGAAGGTTGAATCCCACTAAATATTACCTTTTTATCGCCTTCCAAAATAATCATCTCCTATAATATAAATAATGAATGAAAATCATACATTGATCCGAATGCTAATTCACATCGTTAAGTAATTCTAAAATTCTTATATTTACATCTGCTAAAAAACACAAACTCGCTATCGCTCAAACATGTGTTTTTCTTTACGCATCTATAAATATAAGAATTAAGAATTACTAAAACTTGTTCATATGCCCTCTACTCAATATATGATTTTTTCATTATTTTAAATGTGCTAAATGAAAAAAAGCCCTACGGATAAATCCATAGGGCGTATATACACGGTACCACCTAATACTTAGAAGCTATGCTTCCAGCTTCTACTCAAACAGATACGTTACGATATCCTGCCTTTATAACGTAAGGCTTACGTCAAGGACTACTATACTTCATCCCGAGTCTTAGAGACCCATTCAATTTAAACATAATTATCGTAATTTCAACATCTACGACTCTCTGTAAATCTGTTTTTAAATCTACTTACTTCTCATCAACGACTATACATTATGAACATTTTAAATGTCTTTAAATAATGATATTCCTACCCGCATAAATTGTCAATCAAAATCTCTATTTTATGCTTTCCAAAGACCATGTAAATTACAGTATTCTCGTACGTATAAAACTTCTTCTTCTAATTTAAATTCTGCCACTGGTTTTTCACCTGGTTTTAAGTATTTTCTGTACACCTTATTTTCTGTATGTACTTCAATGAATTCAATATGATGCGCTTCGATCATTGGGTGTTCTACTGCTCCAACCAAAACTCTAATTCCGCCTTCTATTTTTTCAATTACAGGAACGTGTTTTTCAACCGCTGCATCTTGAGTATTTTCTGATTTTAGTGTCATTGGTTTTCCACAACAAACTAAAACCCCTCCAGCATTATGAACCACTTCAACTATATTACCGCATACTTCACATTTGTAAATTTGTCTTAATTGTGTCATTTATTATTCCTCCTTTAAATTTAACTCTATAAATACTGATTATAATTTTTTTAATCTGTAACAGTTATTTATAGATAACAATTATATATATTCTACATTTCTTAATTGTTTCCTCTTTTTTAAATAAAAATTAATTATTTATCTATATATTTTGAGCTAAACTATTACATCCTATTCATCTATAATCTTTTAACTAATATTACCTTCATTTTTTTCTCGATTGTGTGGAACACTATATAATATAAAGTTGTAATATAACTATAAAAGGAGGTATAAACATGTCTAAAAAAGTACTAAATACGTATGCACCTCATGAAAGGGATTTTTATGATATAGAACCCAGAGAAATAAGATCTTATTCAGAAACCAAAGATGATTTTACAACACTACCCGATCCAGTAACTGACCCTATAGTTTCTAATAATATTTCTAATGTTGAGTTTGATTACACCTATAACGGTGGTCAAGAAATTCCAGATATAGAAGATTAATTTTTTTAATTCTAATTTATAATAAAATAATAAAACAAATGACTTTTTTTTAAAAGGTAAGACTTCTACATAGAAGTCTTACCTTTCTTTTTTAAATTATAACCTCTACTTTATGCACTCCATCGATAAATGGTACTAACCCATCATCACATAATTTTCCATCAAGCCAAATACCTTTTTCTCCCTGTCGCTTAACTTCAATCACATATTCAAAATTATCTTTTTTGTAAATAATCTCATACTGTGACCATTCATCTGGAACACAGGGTTCAACGGTAAACCCTTTTCCTTCTTTTAACTTAAAACCTAGGATAGCTCCTATACCCGTTGTATACATCCATCCTGACGTCCCAGTATACCAACTCCATCCGCCTCGTCCTACATGAGGCCTTTTCCCATAAACATCAGCAGCCATTACATACGGCTCAGTTTTATACTCCTCACACTGAAGCAACGTTTTTGTATGATTGATAGGGTTTATCATATTATACAATTTAGCTGCCTTATCCGTCTTTGAAAGTTTTGCAAAGGCAAGAATTACCCACGTTGCAGCATGTGTATATTGGCCACCATTTTCCCTAACTCCAGGTACATAGCCTTTGATATAACCTGGTTCTAAATTAGATTTGCTAAAAGGTGGAGTTAAAAGTAGAATCATGCTCTTATCTTCTTTTATTAAATAACGTTCTAACGACTTCATAGCCGACCCTGCTCTTTCTTTCTTTGCAGCTCCCGCTATAACTGACCAGGATTGAGATAGGGAATCTATCTTGCACTCTTCATTTTTAGATGAACCTAGTGGTGTACCATCATCAAAATATGCTCTCCTATACCAATCGCCGTCCCATGCATTCTCCTCTAGATTTACCCTTATATACTCTTGCATATCACAGTATATCTTAATTCTTTCATCATCTTTTTTATACTTGCAGGCCTCCGTGAAATTTTCTAGTATATTATATAAGAACCATCCTAGCCATACACTTTCACCTTTTCCCTTGTTACCTACGGTGCTCATTCCATCATTCCAATCTCCACTTCCCATTAGAGGAATGTTATGAGTACCAAATTTAAGACTCTTATCTATAGCTTTTATGCAATGTTCATATATGCTCCCTGTAAAATCTGCCTTTCCTGAAATATTATATCTTTCGTCCTCACCTTCGGCTAGTGGCGTATCCATTAAATATCCAGCCTGCTCATCAAGAATAGCAAAATCCCCAGTATTTTTTATATAATCCATAGTGACAAAAGGTAGCCACAATAGGTCATCTGAGAATCTTGTTCTTATCCCACTATCTACCACTGGATGCCACCAATGTTGAACATCACCTTCAACAAATTGTCTTGAAGCACTATACAAAATTTGTTTCTTTGTCATGCTAGGCTCTATTAAACACACTGGCATAACATCTTGAAGCTGATCTCTAAATCCATATGCTCCGCCAGACTGATAAAAGGCTGTTCTTGCCCATAATCTGCATACTATAGTTTGATACATAAGCCACCCATTGAGCATTAAGTCCATACTCTTATCTGGAGTCTTAACCTGGATAGTGTGAAGTAACTTATTCCAATAATTCTTCACCACTTCTAATTCAGAATCTACTTTTTTAACATCTTCAAATTTCATAATAGTAGTAGAAATATTATCTAAATTCTCATCTTCACCTAGCATAGCTACTAGTTCAATCTCCATATTAGGCTCTAAATGAATTTTTGAAGTAACTGCTAGACATGGATCGAGTCCAACTCCAACATTGTTTGAAAGTCTTACTCTTTTTAACGCTGCTGGGCTCTCTACACTTCCTCCTCTACCTAAAAACTCACCCTTATCGCCAGTAAAACTTTGATCTACGCCACCAAATAATTTTAAGAAAGCATTTAATTTTCCAAAATGCTGACTATAAGAATTGGTAGCATATATATATTCCTTTTCCTCATCCAAGTAAGTAACAATATGCTCTGCAGTATGTTGAGGTACAACCCCCATAACAAGTTCTGCATAGTAGGTTATAGAGAGTTCTCTAGCTATATTGCTATTATTTACAAGTTTTATTTTACATAGCTTAAGGTTATGATTCATAGGCACAAACATCGTAACTTCGCCCATAATCCCAAAAGCCTCATGTTTAAAGTCTGAATGTCCAAATCCATGTTCTATTAAGTATTCTCCACCATCTCTTATAGGTTTAGGTGTAATACTCCACACATTCCCAAAAGTATCATCTCTAAGATATATAGCTTCTGAGCATTCATCACTTATCCAGTCATTAGACCAAGTAGTTATTTTATTTTCACGGCTGTTTTTATGCCAAGTATATGCTGATCCAGATTCTGACACATGAAATCCAAAATCACCGTTTGAAATTACATTTATCCATGGTGCTGGGGTATTATTAAAATCTTTAAGCAGAATAGTATAGTTTTCATTTTCTACATTGAAGCCTCCTAAGTCATTAAAGTATTCTAAGTGCTCTATATTAAATATGCGTGGAACAAATGTAAGTGTACTTTCTATCTTTTCTAATATTGGTTGCTTTCTTATTCTTTTACTATTGTTGTGAATTTGGGATACTAACATTCCTTTTGAGGAATCTATAACTATTCGAGATATAGCTATCAAAAGTTCTATATCCTCATCTAAGATAGTAGCCTTATTAAGTATAAATAGTCCACCTGGTTTATTTTCTTTACCTCTTAAGTGACTACTTCCAACCAAATCCACAATATCTGTTTGTAAAGGTTGATCATATGAGACTTTCTGGAGATTTATTATCACCAAATCAATTCTTAACCCTTTAAGGCTAAGGTACTCATGGGCATTCAAAAGTTGGCGAACTAAATCTTTATCTTTACTCTCTCTTGCTATAAGTAGCATTATAGGCAAATCTCCTGAGATACCATATGACCAAAGAGCAAATTGCCCTTTCTTTACATTTTTTATATATCCACTTCTTTCTTTATAAGTAGAATTTAAAAACAAGATCTTAGATGCCATTACTTGATATAAATTTGCTTGGGTAGATTTCAGTCCATAATATTTCATATCCACCTGGGTTTGACTCCAAGCAAGCTCAAATACCCTATTTACATTGTGAAGTTCACTATATTTTTTAGCTAAACTTATTACCTCAGCTTTGCTACTGGCTATTGCTGTAGTGAAAGCTATAACACAGGTTTCTCCAGCTTTTATCTTAACTTTTCTTCTTATACTCACTATAGGATCTAACACCGCTCCTACAGTATTAGATAAAATCGAGTTTTTCTTCATACTTGCCGGATGTATTGTATTTTCACCACGTCCTATGAAATTCACTCTACTAGTCTCATACTGAATAGTTCCTACAGTAGTTCCATCTGTTGCATCGGTTTGCATAAGCCAAGGTTGTTTTTTACCCTTAGCCCTAGGTCTTCTAGTTGCCAATATACAACTAGGATTATCTATATACTCTGTCTTTACAAACAGATTACCAAAAGCTGGGTGAACTATATCTGCATCATAATGAGCTAGCGTTACTTCAAAATAACTGGTTATTTCTAAGATTTTACTGCCGGTGCCATGATTTGTTATTGATAATCGTCTAACTTCTGAATCATCTTCTGTAGACACAGTAATTTCCATTTTAGTTGTGATACTACTGTCACTCCTTGTAAATTCAGCTTTATCCAATGCGAAAGTTACTTCATAACTATCCCCCTCCTTTTTACATGGTTCATAAGTTGCACTAAAGTACTCATTTTCACGCACATCTTTTATATAGATAAACATTCCCGTGTTGTCTTTAGTCACATCTTCCTTCCATCTATAAATCATAGTTCTATTTCTTGAAGCATACCCTGATCCACTATTAGAAATCATTAGTGAATAATTTCCATTAGAAATTAAATGTGTTTCTGGTGACTCTGTTTTTGCTGTTGTATATTTCCTTACTATAATCTTTTGTTTTCCCATATTTTTTTCTGAAACATTAAATTTATGTTCTCTATCATACACTACTCTCTTAGATACTCTTTCCTGAAGTAGTAGCTCCGTAGCTTTAACTTTTGGAATCCTATGAAATCTTTTTTGGAAAACATTATTTTCTAATACATTATCCAAAGCCATTAAGCTCATCCCTTCATGATGAATCATGAAACACTTAATAATTGCCTTTGATTCCTCTTTAGGTATTCTATTTTTAGTATAATCCACAGCTTCATAAAACCCATAAATTCCTTCTAATCCTTCATCCGTAAGCTTTTTAAGATTATCATATGCTCCTACAAAATCAGTTTGCAATGCCATAATTGTTGCATAAGGCGCCACAACCAGTTCATTTGCCAGACCTTGTTTAAGGCCTACTCCCGCTATTCCAAATGCCTTATACTGATAATTTGAATTTACATCAAAATTATAAAATGCCGATTCAGAGATTCCAAAAGGCACCCCTCTCTCAGTGCAATATTTCTTTTGTGCCTCAATCACAGCTTTATAAGTTTCGTCTAGCATTGTGCCTGGATAATTTTTCATTATAAGAAGGGGCATCAAGTATTCGAACATGGTTCCACTCCAAGAAACTAATCCCTTCCCTTTACCCATAAGAGTCATAGATCTTCCGAGCACAAACCAATGTTTTTTAGGAACATCACCCTTTGCTATGGCGATAAAGCTAGCTTGCCTCGACTCAGATGCTAATAAATCATAATAGCTCTTACCTAAACTATCATTTTCAACATCATATCCAATACTAAACAGTTCCCTGTCTTTATCATATAACATTTTAAAATCCGTACCTTCTGCCATAACATTTATTCTTTCTTTTAATTTTTCTACGTCCAAAATAATTACCTTAGATCTTTCTTTTGTATTTTGCAACATAATTTTTAGTTTTGCTATTGATTCATCTTTTTTCGACTTACCACTTAACATATTTAGAACTTTAGTTATTTTATTTGGAATGTTATTTAAAGGTGTTTTTTCAATTATGCTAAGTAAAGAATTACTAAGGTCTAAATCAAGATTTTTTTGACTAATATAATATGACCAAGGAAAAAATTCATTTATTTCCTCTAAAAATCTATTCACATCATCTTTTAGTTTTTTATTCCAATATAATTCTTTTCCTAAATTATTTTTTTCCATTTCCATAATCTTACTTTCTAAATCTATAAGTAATACTTTCCATAAATTAAAATCTATTTTATTAATGTCTATCTTCTCTATAGCTACTTTGTATGATTCTTTTATTCCCAGAGTTGCTTCTATTTCCTCACTAGCCAGCCTCATTGTATCTTGAATACCCTTAACTTGCTGAGGATTAAATATTGGATTTCTCAAATATTCCTCTAGCGTCTCTGTGACTATCCAAAGATAACCAACTAAATTTCCACTATCAACAGTGGAAACATATCTAGGGTACAGCGGTGCCTTGCTTCTAGTATCGTACCAATTATAAAAATGACCTTTGTAGGTAGCCATGTCTTCCATTGAAGTAATATTTTTCTCTGTTCTGCTTACAACATCTATGGTACCTATATATCCTAAATCGTAGGCAACTAAATTTGCAGTTAAACCCATACCCATGTCCGTTGGGGAAGTTCTATATGCTACTCCATTAGGTGGATCTTCTTGGTAATTGTCTGGTCCGAGGAAATTATTCTCCTCATTGATAAAATCCTGAAAATACGCCCAAGTTTTTCTACTTAATTTCCTAAGGAAAATCTTTTCTTCTTCCACCATTTCTAAGCTTTCAATTACTCTATCTTTACTTATAACATAAGCAATTACAGGGCTTAAAAACCAAAGAGTACATGAAGGTATACTAATGAACCCAATACTCACATCTAAATTGAATGCTAAGAATAAAATTAAAAGCGAAACGGCACTAGCTACCCACATTGAAGCTATAAAATTTTTAAGTTTTTTCCCTAGTTTTACTTCAACATCTTCTGCCGTCTGCCATTCCAATAAATTTTTCTTGCTGAAAGTTACCCTATATAAGGTTCTAATTATGGCATCTAGCATAATATATGCTTGATAAGGTATAAAGCAAAAAATTAAAAATACCTGTTCTATAGCCATCTTGCTATTCTGAATTTTACCCACTAAACTTATACCTTTAGCAGGGGAAACTACAGCTTCTGTTACATCAAAAAGTATAGGTGCTAGAATCGCAACAAAAGCTGTAACAAACCACTTATCCGTACCATCAGGCAATACTCCACTTAAAGTAAGTAGGATCAAAATCATAATAGAAGGTGTTATTAAACTTCTCCTTAAATTATCCACTATTTTCCACTTAGATATTTTACTTAAAGGTGAAGATTTTTTAAGCCAAGGAAGTAGCTGCCAATCTCCTCTAGTCCATCTGTGTAATCTCATAGAACTTGAATTGTAATAAGCTGGGTATCCATCTATGAATTCAACATCCGTAACCAATGCAGTTCTAACATATGACCCCTCTAACAAATCGTGACTTAATACAGTGTTTTCAGGTATTTCATCCTTTAACATATAATTAAAAACATCTACATCATAAATTCCTTTTCCAGTAAAAATACCCTCACCAAATAAATCCTGATATACGTCAGAAATCGCAGAAGTATACATATCTATTCCTGTTTCGCCAGAAAAAATCTTTGAAAATAGAGTTTTATTTGCAGCCAGAATAGATACCCCTATTCTTGGTTGCATAAGCCCATAGCCCCTGTCCACGCTCTTTTTACTATGATTTAGCATAGCATTATTTAGTGGATGTGCCATAGCCCCTATTAATTTCTTAGCAGAATCCCTTGGCAGCTTTGTGTCTGCATCTAATGTAATAACATATTTAATCACTCGAAGGCACTCTGCATTACTGCTTATTACATTGTAACTAGTATTTTCTTTTCCCCTCAAAAACTCATTAAATTCCATAAGCTTTCCACGTTTTCTTTCCCACCCAATCCATTTGTTTTCTTTTTTATTGTACTGCCTATATCTATTAAAAAAGAAAAATATCTTTTGCTCATCACTGCAATACTTTTTATTTAATGCTTCTATTGCTAGAAGTCCTTCACTTACTACTTCCTTATCTCTAAGTTCCTCTTTATCCGCACTATCCACAAAATCTCCTAGTAATGCAAAATACATATTGCTTTGTGCATTAGCTAAATAGTAAATTTCTAAATCATGTACCAAACTTCTTACCCTAGACGGATTATTTAATATGGTTGGAATTACTACCACTGTACTATATTTTTCTGGTATTGCTTCTTTATAAGCCATTTTAGGTATAAATGAAGGAGAACCCAAAACATTTACACTCCAGTTAAAAATTGATATTGTTATTTCGCTACATGGCACTAATATAACAATTGTAGCTAAAACATATCTCCATAGTGATATAGACCTATCATTTAATAGGCTAAACACAATAAATAGACATATTATTAGTATTGTAAATACAACAATAGTACCTATATAAAAATTTTCTTTATTCTTCTTTATCCTCTCTTTAATCCCTTCTATGAATGTGTTCTTATATCCTATTTTTTCCTTTAATTCTTTTATTCCTTCATCTATCAAATAAAAACCAACATGCTTATTATAGAAATTCTTTTCTGAGACTTCACATTCATTACAACATTCAATAGCTTTTTTGGCTATATATGACTCAGGAATCTTCGTATGTTTAGATAGTTTTTCTATTATATGTCTATACTTATCTCTTGACTTAAAATCCATTTCTCCATAAGTACAGCTGGGATCTTCCCTTAAAACACTTTCTACAGAACTTAACTTTTCAAAATATTTTTTCCAATTTAAACCTTCAATAATTCTTATGCTATTAATAGAATTTCCTATTGATATTTGAAAACTAGCTTCTATTTGATGTTCTAGGGATATCGTTTTTTCTAAACTTGTTTCCTGTGATTCAAGTTTCTCATCTATATAATGATAAACTTCTTTAGAATCAATACCACTATCCCTTAATAGTTTCAATAACCTTTCTGTAAAATGAGAATTAAACGTAAGCTTTTGACTTTTTAATAATGATATCTCTGTAACAATTTTACCCTCGTTAAAAGCATTAATTAATTTCTCCGCAACCAGTTCTGCTTCTTTTTTGTTATGCTCTGCATTAACAATTTTCTCAGTTATATTACTGATATTTTGGATTAAGGCTATTCTCAGCATTATAGGAATAGCCCAAAGTTCACCAGACGTAAGTGCGGTGCTCTTTTGATAAGCCCTTACAAAATTTGCAATAACACTTTCATCCACCCTACCATCGGTGTGGGATACTATTTCTATAGCAATATGATAAACTCTCGGATAACCCTTCATAACTCCTTTGTATATCACTGGTAGGTCATTATAATATGTTTGTGGCATATTATATTTTATGTTTTTATACTCCTTCTCTATTAAGTATAAATTATCTAAAAGCCATTCTGCAGCAGGCAATACCTCTTTTTTATTTTTTTCTTGTTTATCTATCTTATCATAGCCTTTTAAAATTTTTTCGTAGCTTCTATCCAAATTACTAATAAGCTTTTTCTTACAATTAGTACTCTTGATATCAGAATAATAACGTGCTATTTCAAAGGCATGTTTTTCTAAATCTTCTCGATTCACATTTATGGTTGGAATTTCTTTTAGTAGATTCTCTTCTTTATAATAATTTAAATTCTTTCTTACCACCATGTAAATTAAAATACATATTGCAACTATTGCCCCAACTGTAATATATAGCACTATAATCACCCTTTCAACGTTTTGTTAATAATATCTATGGATTTCAGAACTGACTTTAATTATTATCACCAATTAACCCATTAATTATTAATAAAAATATAAAAAAGAACTCACAATTAAAAATTGTGAGTTCTTTTTTACTCTTTGTGTTAAATTTCGTAGAATTCTTGAAAAGATTTTGTAACATAAGTATGGTCGAGTACTCCACCCAGTTCTCTTATAGAATGCATAGCTAGAGTTGGGCTTCCAATATCCACTGAACGTATATTTAAATGCGTTGAAGATATTGGTCCTATAGTTGAACCTCCACGGGCATCAGAACGATTAACAAATTTTTGTACTGGCACCCCTGCACTCGCGCAAACTAATTCATAAACTGCATCGGAGTTACTATCAGTAGTGTAACTTTGACTTGCACTTATTTTTATAACTGGCCCTTTATTCAAATAAGGTTTATTTGTTGGATCATTTTTTTCTGGACTGTTCGGATGAACTGCATGTGCATTATCTGCAGATATTATAAAAGATTTAGCAATAGCTCTTAAAAAATCTTCACGATTTTTATCTAATGATATTGTAATACGCTCTAATAAGTTCACTAGCATATTTGAATCAGCGCCTTGCTTAGTTGAACTCCCCACTTCTTCGTTGTCAAAACAAACCATTACATTTGTTGCCTCTACTGCTTCTACCCTACATAGTGCTCTTATTCCTGCATGTACCATAGCTAAATCATCTAATCTTGAACTTGAAATAAATTCATTATTAAGACCTATAATTGATCCCTTTTCGTATTCATAAAGGAATAAATCGAAATCTATAATTGCCTTTTGTTCTACAGACAGTTCACTTGCAATTGCACTCATAAGATAATTGTTTTTTTCTAATTCTTCGCTCACCATGGAGAGTAGTGGTAATGTATCCTTTTGTTTATTTAATTCAATTCCCGTATTTATATCTCTATTCATATGTATTGCAACATTTGGAATTATCATTATAGGTTTATTAATATTCACAAGCCTTGTTTCTGGATATAGAATATTCCCACTTCTAAGTGTTACCCTACCAGCTACTGCAAGCGGTCTATCCATCCAAGTATTTAATATAAGACCACCATACACCTCTGTGTTTAATCTTACATATGTATTATCAACTACCATTTCTGGTGCTGGTTTAATTCTAAAGCTAGGTGAATCTGTATGAGCTCCAATAATTTTAAAACCACTTTCTTCAATCGCTCCCTTGCCAACTACAAAAGCAGTTAATGCAGAATCATTTTTAGTTACAAAATACTTTCCGCCTTTTTGAAGATTCCACTTTTCTTCTTCTTTAATTTCAATAAAACCTTCTTCGGATAAATCTTCTTTAACCTTTGCTACAGCATGAAAAGCTGTTGGACTATCATAAATATAATCAATAAGATTTTGTGCAAATTCTAATTCTTTACTCATATATATTCCTCCAATTCATTTCACTTTAAATAAGTGTCTTGCTTATCTTCTTCATTAGTATAACAATTTTTAGATATTATTTCTATAAATTCTAAATTAATGATATAATTAATTGTTAGATACATGTTTAAATTTAGTTGTTTTAATTATACTATATATTTAGAGGTGAAATTATGTTATCAAAATTTTTAATTACAAAATTTATAAAAAATTCCGAAGACACTAATAATAAAAAAGTAAGAGTGGCTTATGGTTACCTAGGTGGTTTAGTTGGAATTATAGTAAACTTAATTCTTTTTATCACAAAAATAACTATAGGTATGCTAGTAAATAGTATAGCCGTTACTGCAGATGCCTTTAACAATTTATCAGATGTAGCCTCTTCAGTTATTACAATTCTAGGTTTTAAGCTAGCTGAAAAACCTGCAGACAAAGAGCATCCTTTTGGTCATGGAAGGCTTGAGTATATTTCTGGACTTATAGTTTCTTTTTTAGTAATACTAGTAGGTTTTGAATTTATTAAAACCTCCTATGGTAGAATAATCCATCCATCAAAAGTAATTTTCAACCTTATACCCTTTATATTAATATTAGTATCCATTGTATTTAAACTTTGGATTAGTGGATTTAATAAGACTATAGGTAAAGCTATAAAATCATCTGCTCTAGAAGCTTCCTCCTTTGATGCACTAAGTGATGTAGTTAGTTCAAGCTGTGTTGCACTATCACTTCTTCTATCTATTTGGATTGACTTTCCCATAGATGGGTACATAGGGGTGTTAGTATCCCTTTTCATAATATACGCTGGATATTCACTTATAAAAGACACAATGAATCCCTTGCTTGGCGAGGCTCCTGATGTGGAGCTAGTTAACGGACTTCAATCAAAATTATTGTTCTATGACTATATTACAGGTGCACATGATTTAGTTATACATAACTATGGACCTGGTAGATGCATGGCCTCCATCCATGCAGAAGTTCCCTGTGATATTTCTATAGTTAAAATCCATGAAATCATCGACAAAGCTGAAAAGGAAATTTCCAAAGAGTTTGAATTATATCTAGTTGTTCATATGGATCCGTTGAATGTAGATGATAAAGAGGTTAATGCTTCTCGATTGAAGCTTTTAAAGGTATTAGAATCTTTTCCTATAATAAAATCCATTCATGATTTTAGAATTGTAGGCGAGGACGATTATAAAAATTTAATATTTGATGCTGTAATTGACTTTAATAAGACTTTTACAGAAAGTGATGAAGTAAAGTTGAAACAAGATATAAATATTGAAATTAAGAAATTACACCCTAATTACAATGCGTTAATGACTCTAGATAGGGATTATCTCGGAGTT
The DNA here is from genome assembly GCF_016650035.1 of Clostridium sp. GTDB lineage: Bacteria > Bacillota > Clostridia > Clostridiales > Clostridiaceae > Clostridium_AD. Next base: position 97,868 of record NZ_JAENWM010000001.1, on the reverse strand, counting down.
CAGTAAAACAACCTAGTTTAACGAAGTTAAGCTAGGTTTTTTCTATATAACGACAGATTAAAGAGTTGCTATTAAATTTACACTAAATCAAAGTAATGGTATAATATACTTATATTTTTTTATTCACTAGGGAGGTTATGGTCCCCAACCACAGTTATAATACACGACACCAACGTCGGGGGTACTAACGTTATGTGAAATTGTTTGCAAAGACTACATTGTCGATATTGCGCTTGAAAAGCCTAGGTTACGGTTTTTATTTACAAAAAATGTTTTACAATAATATATTTTCAATTATAGGGGGATTTTATGAAATTAGAATATGAAATAACTAAGCAAGACTACATCGATTTTAATATTTACCATATGAATCATTCAATAACAATGAAACGTTCCTTATTTATTCAAAGATTTTTCATCCCAATTATATTTTTAATTTTGCCTATATTTCTAGTAAAAATTACCGACATATCTTTATGGTATTGGTTTGGAGTTTTTATAATCTCATCTGTATTATGGATTATTTATTATCCTAAATTTTTTAAAAAATCTGTAGAAAGAAACATTTCAAAGATGCTTGAGGAAGGTAAAACTACTGGTATTCTTGGGAATCACATCTTTTCATATACAGAAGAAGGTGTCGTTGATAAAACTGAATTCAGTGAAACAAGCTATAATTTAATTGAAAAGGTCGTTGAATCTGAAGCACATATATTTATATACGTTAGTGCTATAATGGCTTATATTATTCCAATAAGAATCTTCCGCAGTATTGATGAGAAGGAAAACTTTTTAAATATATTGAATAAACGTTAGAACTAAGATTGAAATAGTGAATTATCGGGGTAGACTTCCATACTTCACTATCCATGCTAGTCATGTTTTACTGGGAAGAGAACTTCACATAACAAAAAACTCCCGTTCGTTTTAGCCTGAGAAGATGGCTAAAACACATTCCTTCACCAAGCCAGGTCTGGCTAAGGTTCAGGAACGTCTTGGATACGAAACGTTAGATGAAATCCTATCTAGGCTTAAGTTGTTATTATAATTTTTTTGTGGGGAAGGGGTATTCGAGCGCTAACGGCAATTCTATTTGATTGGCATGGTGTTTTAGTATTCAACAAAAGATGGATGGAATCTATTACAAATCAAATTTATGAAAAGGTAATAAGCAATAGTGCTACAGAAAGTGAAATAATTCACCTAGTTAATTCATGTGAAAAACTTTCAGTTGAAACTGATGAAGTTATTTTTATGGATGATAATTTTGGGTTTCCAGAAGAAACTATTAATTTAAATATGCAATTTATACATTGTGATACACTCGATAATGGATATCATAAATTCTATGAATACTTGAAATCTTATTAGGGTTATACACAATTGAAAAAATAGGAAAAGATTTTTTATCAAAAAAAAGACCTGCAACCTTTATAAAAAAGTTAACAGGCTAAAAATTTTTCTATTTTACAAGTTTTAGTTGAGCTATATTTTCCATATTTCTAGCAGTAACAACTTCTACAGCAGAAAGATCTTTTCTCATATTCTCTACACTACCAGAAAGGTTAGCAATATCATTAAATAATTTATCATGCTCAGCTTTATTAATATCCGCTTTATGTTCTAATGCTCTTAGAATTGAGATACTTTCCTCTTGTTGAGATTTTATGCTTTTTAAATCGTTTTTTATTGGAGTCAATTTTTCATCTAATAAATCGCTTAATGATTTTATTAATTCTTTGTCCAAAGTATTTCACCCTCTTATAGTTTATATGATAATTATATATGAATTTGATTAAAATTTAAAGTGTTTTATAATATCATTATAGGTAATATATTCCAATAGCATTCATCAATATCATGAATTGACTTCAACTAACAAAAAACTCCCGTTCGTTTTGGCATAAGAAGACTGCCAGGACGGCAGTCTAGCTAACCTGAGGCAGGAAGCCGAATGTTAGCGTCAGAGAATTTTATATTTGCAAAAGGTTAGAATTTCTTAATGTAATTTCCTGTTTTAAGCTCGTTTGCAAGGCACGCAGGAAAAATTTCATACGATATTATTTATAGTCCTACTTCATTACTAATCATATCTTTATAAGTTTGTCTTTTACATATAAGTCTATGGTGACCTTCACTTACTAGAACTACAGCAGCCTTAGGTATTTTATTATAATTATTACTCATTGAATATCCATAAGCACCCGTTGAAAGTACCGCCATAATATCTCCACTATTAACCTTTGGAAGTTTCACGCCTTCTATTAATATATCTCCACTTTCACAGCATTTTCCTGCTATAGTAACTACTTCCATGGAAGGTTCATTTATTTTACTTACGAGTACGCATTGATATTCTGCATTATATAAGGCTGGTCTTATATTATCTGTCATTCCACCATCCACTGCCACATACTTCCTAACTCCAGGTATATCCTTTATAGAGCCTACCGTATACAAGGTAATTCCAGCATTAGCTACAATTGATCTCCCCGGTTCTATTACAAGAATAGGTTGATTTATTCCATACTCTTTGCACTTAATTTCAGCTTCCTCAATTATGACTCTGCAGTATTCCTCTATTTCCTTAGGCTCATCACCTTGATTATAATAAACACCAAACCCTCCGCCTAAATCCAATTCTTCTATATCGTAACTAAACTTATCTTTTATATCTTTAATTAGTGACATCATTATTCCCACTGCATCTCTATAAGGTTCTAACTCGAAAATTTGAGATCCTATATGACAGTGTAGTCCTGCAAGTTTTATATTTGAAAGATTAAAAACATTGGTTATAACCCCTTCTAACTCATTATTCAATATAGTAAATCCAAACTTAGAATCAATTTGTCCTGTCTTTATATAATCATGAGTATGAGCTTCTATTCCTGGAGTAATTCTAAGGATAACCCGTTGTATAATGCCCTTTTTCTTTGCAGCTTCATTTACTAGTTCAATTTCCTTAAAATTATCTACCACAAAAGTTCCTACTCCAAGTTTTACTGCCATATAAATTTCATCAATAGTTTTATTATTACCATGGAAATATACCTTTTCCAGTGGAAAATCAGCCTTATAAGCGGTATATAACTCTCCTCCTGAAACTACATCTAAAAATAAACCTTCTTCTTTTACAATTTCACACATGGCTATAGTTAGAAATGCTTTTCCCGCATATGCTATCTTATTTTGCTCTTGGGAAGCCTTAAAAGCACTATGGAATCTTCTGCAATTACCTCTGATAAGCTGTTCATCCATTACATAAAGAGGGGTACCATATTCCTTGGCTAAAGCGACCGCACTAACCCCTGCAATATTCAATTTATTATTATCATCTTTTATATTACCAAAAAAATTCATAAAATCCCCCCTCTTAATTATAAATTAAATTCCTTTGCAATAAACTGTATAGCCTTTAATTTGTCCTCTGTTTTAATAGCACAAGTAATTCTTATTTCTGAAGTAGTAATCATTTTAATTTCTATATTATTTTCATTAAAAACCCTGAACATTCTAGCAGCTACTCCTGATGTAGTCTTCATTCCAAGTCCCACCATAGAAAATTTAGTTATGTCCTCGTCAACTATAACATTATTATCTACAATCAAACCATCTATAATTTTTAAACTTTCCTTTAAGCTTTCTTTGGGAATTGTAAAGGATACATTCACTTTACCATCCATAGAAGAGGTTTGACTTATCATATCGATATTAATTCTTTTATATCCTATATTTTCAAAAATAGTGGCTAATATATTTACATCTTTAGGTATATTTTGTAGAGTTACCGCCACATCCTCATCACTTGTCGCCATCCCTGTTACTGGTTTCCTTTCCATATTCACGTTTTTTTCCTCCCTAATTAGTGTTCCTATAATATTACTATTACTACGGCCTACATATATAGTTATTCCATATTTTTGAGCAAGCTCTATAGATCTTGAATGCATTACCTGAGCTCCCAAACTTGCGAGTTCTAACATCTCTTCATACTCTATTTCATCTAATTTCTTAGCCGCACTGTATGCTCTAGGGTCCACACTATATATTCCATCAACATCCGTATATATTTCACAGCTACCTTCTAGCTTCACTGCCAATGCTACGGCAGTGGTATCCGAACCACCTCTGCCTAGTGTGGTGACATCACCATCTCCATTTATCCCTTGAAACCCAGCAACTATTATAACCTTGCCTTCTTTCAAGCTTTTTTTAATCTTCTTATCCTGAATGTCTTTAATTAATGCTTTACCATATTGTCCACTAGTTTGAATCCCAATTTGATGTGCAGTGTAACTTATGGCATCATAGCCAAGACTCTTAATTGCCATAGCTAAAAGTGCACTTGAAATTATTTCTCCTGTTGATAATAATGCATCCAATTCCCTCTTATCTGGTTCTTCTGTAATATTTTTTGATAGTAATAATAAATCATCTGTAGTGTCGCCCATAGCAGATACCACTATAACTAAATCTGTATTTTGATTTTTTCTATTCACTATACCTTGCGCAATACTTTTGATTTTTTCCGTAGTTCCTAAAGAAGAACCACCATATTTTTGAACAACTACTGCCATAACATATCCACTCCGATCAATATCTAGTGCGCCTAACTTATACACTGATTAATTTTACTTATTAAATAAACTGCTAATAATTCTAGAATTACTTCTACAAATATTTCCACATTGTTTCCAAAAAAAATAAATACAGCAAAGGAACACCCTTGCTGTATAAAAATACATGTTTTTATACAAACTTCGTGTACCTTGTAGCTCTCCACTAAAAATCAGTGACAAGTATACACATATTATATGCATACCCAGAAAATATCTTTACATATATTTTCTTCGGCCGAATCTCCTTTTCTTATTCATCTTAGCCTGTCAGCTCCAAATAAGTACTCTTAGATACAGCACCTCTACCCTAGGTAGTTTATCTTTTAAATTAATTTTTATTTTATCACAGTATGATTATAAACACAAGTACCTATTATATCCTTTGCTATAATATAATGTTTTTACTAATAATAATTCACTTGCTAGAATAATTTTAATTTAATACTATCCAATTGAACTATGTATGAATATTATATATTGATATAATTATATGGAGTGTGATATTTATTAAAGGTACTATAAAAAATATTTTCCCTGGTGGTAATACTTCAAGAGGCTTCCATTCCTTCTATAGCTATATAATAAGTCAGGATGAAGCACGAAGAATAATATGCATAAAGGGCGGACCCGGTACTGGCAAGTCATCCTTAATGAAAAAAATCGGTGTATACTTTAATGAAAAAGGCTACAACATAGAATACCATCACTGCTCTTCTGATAATAACTCACTAGATGGTCTAGTTATTAAAGGGCTTAACTTTGCAATACTTGATGGGACCTCTCCACATGTAGTTGACCCTAAAAACCCAGGTGCAGTAGATGAAATTCTAAACCTGGGAGATTGTTGGAATGAGGAAGGTTTTAAGATATATAGGCAAAAAATAATCCACATAAATAAAACAGTAGGCAAAACTTTTAAAAGAGCCTATCGGTTTTTCGGTGCTGCCAAATTAGTTTATGATGATTGGTATACCTATAACCATGAAGCCTTAGACATTAATAAATTAAACCTATTAAAAGAAAGTCTAAAACAATCATTATTTACTACCTCACCATCTAATATAGGTTTTGATAGGCATTTATTTGCTACAGCTTTTACCCCTAATGGTATTATCACATACATTGAAAACCTATCCTCAGACTATAAAAACATTTACGTATTAAAAGGTGGTCCAGGTACTGGTAAGACAAATGTATTACAATTCTTATCTGATGAAGCCTTAAAGAGAGGATTCTATGTAGAAATTTTTCATACGCCCCTAATTCCTGAAAAAATTGAGCATGTATTAATTCCTGATTTAAATGTTGCCATTTTAACTTCTAACGAAATAAATAAATTAGATTTACCCGGTACAATAATTGACATGAAGAACTATTTAAACCCTAACACTATTCAAACGAACAAAGTTGAAACTCAGTATGATGAAACTGAATTTTACACTCTATTAAACAAAGGTTTAGCGACAATAAAAGAAGCTAAAGGTCTACATGATGAACTTGAAACTTTTTTTATACCAAATATGGATTTTTCTAAATTAGATAATGTGTACGCAAAAATCATTAAAAAGATTGACGGATACGAAAAAGATTATTTAAATAACAGATAAATTTTTAAGAGCTGTGTTTATTCACAGCTCTTTATGCATACATTATGTTTAAATAGCTATACATTTTATTAACAGACTACATATACACGTATTTTCTTTTATGCTAATTTTGCATTATAAACTAGGAAAAATTTATGCCAATATGTTATAATATTAGAACTAGTTAATAAACAGATAAAAATTATTGGAGGTAAGCTAATGAAAAAATCAAAAGTATATTTTACAAACTTAAGAACAAAGCCAGGTCACAGTCTACTCGATAAGCTTCAAAAACTTGTAGTAGAGGCTGGTATTAAAAACATAGATTTTACTGATCAATTTGTAGCTATAAAAATCCATTTTGGCGAACCAGGAAATCTTTCCTACATAAGACCAAATTATGCTGCTACAATTGTGAAGCTTATAAAAGAGCTTGGTGGCAAACCTTTCCTCACCGATGCAAACACTTTATACTCTGGAAGAAGACATAATGCTGTAGACCATATCGAAGCAGCTATGGAAAATGGTTTTAACCCAATTTCTGTAGGTTGTAATTTAATTATAGCCGATGGTTTAAAGGGTGGAGATTACAGGGAAATTCCAATAAATCAAAAACATTGTAAAACTGCTAAAATAGGTTCAGCAATTGCTGATTCTGATATAGTTATTTCTATGACTCACTTTAAAGGTCATGAAATGACTGGCTTTGGTGGTACCTTAAAGAATTTAGGTATGGGCTCAGGTTCAGTAGGAGGCAAGCTCGAAATGCATTCTGCTTCAAAGCCATTTATGAAACATAATAAATGTGTAAGCTGTGGAGTCTGCATAAAAAATTGCCTACATGAAGCAATTACCTTTGATGAAAATAAAAAAGCAACTATAGATTACGATAAATGTGTAGGCTGTGGTCAATGTGTTGCCGTATGCCGTTTTGGATCAGCAACAATAAAGTGGAATGAATCTGCTGATAGTGCCAATGAAAAGATTGCAGAATATACCTATGCCGTTATCAAAGATAAGCCTAATTTTCATATTAGTTTTATTATGAACGTTTCCCCTAATTGTGATTGTTCACCAGAAAATGACGTGGCAATCATTCCAGATATAGGTATGGCTGCTTCCTTTGACCCAGTAGCCTTAGATAAAGCTTGTGTTGATATGGTTAACAGTGCAACTGCATTAAATTCAACTGAACTTTCAGATAGACATTATCATGAAGGACAAGATAAATTTTCTCATATACATCCAGATACAAATTGGAAAGTAGGACTAGACCATGCAAAAGCTATTGGCATTGGTACTGATGAATATGAATTAGTAATAGTTAACTAAAAAAAATGCTATAAAACTAACAAAAAGAAGAAAGTGATACTGATATCACTTTCTTCTTAATATTCAACGTTCCTTAAAGCTATCCCTTTTGTTTTAGCCATCAAAGTATATTTAGACTCTGTTTTTTCAGTTAGAAGTGTTTCTATATCCTCTACCATAAGCTTTCCTTCACCTATATCTAAAAGGCTTGCTATAACAATTCTTACCATATTCCATAAAAAATCATTTGCATTAATTTCTATTTCAATCACACCATTCTTTTCTACTATATTTATATAATTAATAGTTTCCGTAGTGGATTTAGTATTATCTGTTACAGTAGCAAATCCTTGAAAGTCATGACATCCAACTAAAGCCTCTGCTGCAATTCTCATTTCATCGATATTAAGTTTGTCCTCACTGTGATAAACATATTTTCTATTGAATGGATTTCTTAGTTCATTGTTATTTATTTTGTACACATAAGTTTTTGATTTTATGTTATATGCTGCATGAAATTTCTCACTTGCTTCTTCCATAGATTTTGCCACTATATCCCGTGGTAAAAATTCATGTAAGAAGTCTAGCATAGCTTCTATACTTAAATCACAATTAGTATGAAAGTTTGCCATGTAATTTTCAGCATGAACTCCTACATCAGTTCTTTCACAACCTGAGACCTGAACTGTTTCTCCTACCATTTTAGACAAAACACTTTCTATTTTGCCTTCCACAGTTAGCTCGTTATCCGCTTGCTTTTGGTACCCTTTATATCTACTTCCATCATATTCTAATATCATCTTTATATTTCTCATATATATATCCGCCTCTTACTCATTTGATTATTCATAGTGTAATTATACCCAATGAACACTTTAATTATATCTTTCCTAGTTAAATATAGCTATTATATTTAACTATTAATTTAAAAATCATAAAATGTTTTTTTTAATATATAAGTGCCTACATTCAACACCTAAAAAGATGATACTTTATAATCAATCATAAAGTATCATCTTTAATAAACTATCGAATTTCTAGTTCGTTTTTTTCTTATACTGTTATTAAGTATGAATTTCTACGAAGTGACTTGCAATAAGAAACGATAACACTATTAAATTTGATTTAGTAATTCTTGTTTTGCGAATGTAAAATTCTCGTGAGCCTGACAGGATGCATAACAATTAATAATTGTTATGTCCCCCAGAGGACAGGCTAGCGAACCCGAAGCAGGATGCTGAGTGTGAGCAACAAGTTCTTTCTCTTTTCTCATACTTCCTTCCCTAGATTATTGGTTCATGATTATTCCCAGAAAATCCATCCACCATTACATCCAATCTTTCCTCTGTTTCATCTTCTACTTCTACTGGTTTTAATTTTTTTAAAGTCCCAACAGGCTCAATTAATGAAAGTTTATCGCCACGGCCTGATATAACCCACAATACTTTATAACCTTTTGGCATTACGCCTAAGGTTTCTTCACCCTTTCCATCTGTAAAATATATTAGTATATTTGTATCAGTGTTATTTACATACTGAACCACCGGTGTAAACTTTGTCCCACCACCGGTAATGCTACGCTCCCTTATAGTATTCGCAGATTTCACTTTATATGATTGCCTTATTTCTGTATCACATTCAATAAGTGTTATTTCATGCTTATAAGTTTTTACAATATTAAAAACTTCCTTTATTGCTCCATAAAATTCCTCATCACTTATGCTACCGCTTATATCTATAGCAATGGTAATTTTAGCTATATGACCCCTAAGTTCACCTCTTAAATCTAATCTATTAGGTTGACGTCTACTCCTACGTGTAATAGTCTTTTTTCTGTCACCTTCTAATGTTCCCATTAATTTTTTCAAATACATATTCCAAGGAATTTCACCTTTCTTACTCTTTAATTCATTAAGAATACCCTGCAAAGAAAGAGGAACAGAACCCTTTTCTGAGGTTGCCACTAATTCCTTAGTAAAATCTTTAAGAGTAGCATCATCTATCTCCGTAGACTCTTCCCACAAATCATGAGTACTTGAAACATCATATTCTTTTTCTATATTAAGAACTTTAGATTCATCCACTTCACTTTCATCTTTTTCCGAGAGTAGATTTAGTGCTGCTTGAATTACATCCGCATAATACTCCATAGTCATATAAGGCTCTAACTTTAAGCTATACTTATGGTTTATTCCAGCCAAAGTTATAGCATAAGGTGGAAGATAATCTAAATGCTGATTCACAACTATATCCATTGCCATATTAATAGCCAAGTTACTATATTTTGTTTTAAGACTCTTTGCACGATTTAAATGAAATGATAATATGTGATAAATCTCATGTTTTATAGTGCTTTTCATCTGATCCAAAGTAAGATTTAAAAATATATAGGGATTAAAGTAGATCACATACCTAGATAGCTTAAAGTTAACAGCTGTAGGCGATGTTATATCATACTTTATTTCCTTAGACATCTGAAGCAAAAAATAGCCATAAAAATTTTCATTATCCTCTATGAGCATAAAATTCACTTGTTCTAGGAGTTTAAATAAATCTTCTGTAAAATTCTTTGGCATATCTTCAATTGTTTTCACATTAGAGATTTCATCATAAAGCGTATTTTTGAGAATTTCAAATTTTTTTCCCACGATTCCACCTAGCCTTTAATTTCATTGTAAGACTTAAAATACATTTCAACAAAAGCCTCATTTTCTATACATAATTTATAAACTTTCTTATGGATTTCTTTAATATCCTGCATAATACCTACCCCTAAGTCCACAGGATAGATCTCTAGAAATTCTACAAACCTTTTTATATCAAAACTTAAAAGCTCTTTATTTTCCATTGCACTCAAAATATTCTTTGCAATCAAATATAATCTAGTATGACTTTCTGTTTTAATCTTTTCTCTTACATCTTGTGACAACTCTTCAAAAGCGAATACCTCTTCATAAGAAATAAGTGGTTTATTATTCTCCTGTGAAAATGCCAAAAACTCATGAGCTATTCTACTGCCTAAATTACCTTTTAATATGTTTAAAAATACTCTTTTAGGAATTGTATCTTTATTTTTCTTATAAATCTTATAACTCTTAGAAACCCGTTCAAAGCTCCTAGGAGTTGCTTTTAATTGCTCTTCCTTTTCTGTACTATGTAAATATTCTGGGAAAGTAGATATAAACTCTACAACTTTTCCCTCTAGATTATTCTGGGTAGCCCAGGTCAGCCATGATTTCGAATCACTTTCCATATATAGCCAAACAAATCTATTTTCTTGTGCTGCATCCATATCAACTACTTGATAATCAACATCTTCTCCATACTTACTAGATGGGTTCATGGCAGCTGCAATTTTCACTTTATTATCCAGCTTGTAGCCATTAATATTTCTATTTAATATAAGATTCATAAGTTCCTGCTGCACCGTATGCTCACAACGGTTTATTTCATCAATAAATAAGAGCACCTCTTTGCCCTCATGTATTAAACTATCTATTTCCTGTAATTTTGTGTGAATGGCATAAACAGTGCTTTTCTTAGTAGTAACCTGTCCTGTAACATTTTTAAAACTATAGTCCTCAACTGTCGGAAGTCCGCCTATTTCTCCTTCTTTCAAAAGATTTCCATCTATTATAACTAGGCTCCAGCCTTTCTTTTCAGCAAGTTCTTTAGCTAATGCAGTTTTTCCTATACCGCTTTCCCCTACAATTAGAGGTACTTCATTCGTTTCTATAACAAGCTCAACGCTTTGCAAGGTGTCTTTAAAATTCATTTCCTATCTCCTCTTACATCATTTTAAGTTTTTCATCAACTGCTATTTTTTTGCATACCTTACTACCATATTTATAAATAAAAATAATTTTGTCCGATGATATATTTCCATATTTCTCATTTATGCTTTCACAGTTTATAAAGTCTCTCACATATTTCTCTGAAACATCTTCTCTAGATAACACCTCTCTAAAAGTGGCCTCCACCAGCTCTATAGGTAGTTCATTGTTAAAATATTTCATTACCAAAACATTGTGTTTTAATAACAATATTTTTTTATTTTCATCTATGTTTAAAATGAATTTTATAGCAGATTCATTTTCAGAAATGGCCAATATCTCTGCCTTTAAACTTGCATTTTCTATATATCTTAAACAAGCATAATCTCTTTTTATAGCCAAAAGTTGTATTTCTTCAATTGGGTTATCTATATATTTTATAGAGTCATAATCTTTTTCTATAGCTAATTTTTGAAGTTCAATACTTGGACTTTTAGAATATTTTATTGCATATCCTTTTTGCTGAATACCTATTTTTATGAGTTCCTCACAAGGACTTTTAATAAGCCCTAAAATATTCCATGTCTTTGAAACAACATATTTTTTCATATCATAAGTTGGATTTTCTATAAATTCAATTGACCACGGATTGCTTTTTATTGCCAAATCCTTCATTTCTTTTGCAGGGTTCTTAATATATCGTAACATTGCCCCATCTTTCTTTATAGCTAAAAGCTTTAATTCATCACTAGGATTTTCAATATTTTTTATAATAATTGGATTAACCTCTATCATTTGAATAGCCTTGTCTTCTGTCATAAAAATCCACCTCTATATTAATCATTTGAAATAATTATACCACAAAAAAAAAGAGATATTTCTATCTCTTTTTATAAACGAATCAAAAATTTTTAATTCATAATCCAAGGTACCGTTGCCCCAATTTTTACACCTATCTTTATGATAGGTGGGTGTTCTCAGAGATGCTTAGCAGTCCTTGCCAATTCAAAATTGGACTTATAAGCCTATTCCACACCTCGATCTTGAACTCCCGTATAAATATTGTAGGTTGAAAATAAGAGCTTCACGAATATCTCAGAAATAAATAAATTTGAAATTTTTGAAAGTGTTTCATATCTATTTGTTAATTTTATTATAGCAGATTTAAAATAAAATTCAATAGCAATTTATGGTTTTTCAAAAATTTTTTTTTAGGATTATGTGGACTAGCCTATTGATAATCAGCTTTTTTAAGTATACCTTAAGCGATAACACCATATGCTTTTAAATTTCCATATGCTATATCATCCTTATATTATATTTGCATTTTCTTCATAGTTTTCAATATAACAGTATCTGTAATACTCATACCATCAACAGATAAAATCCCTAAATTTTTAATTGTATCTTCTGCAGTTTCTGCAACAATTCCATTTCTTGCTGGTACAATACAATTATGCATAGCTAAAACCGCAGATTGTATAGCAACTGATGCTGAAGTGGAAAGCTTTAGTGAACAACCTTCTTTTGCACCATCACATATCATACCACTAGTATTTGCAATAGTATTCTTTATAACTCCATCTATTTGATCATAATTTGCACCCATAAGCCATGCTATAGCTACACCTGAACCAGTTCCAGCTGCAACGCCACAAGCACACAGTGCAGATAATCTCCCTATATAATGTTTTATATAACTATTTACAATATGACTTATGGCAACCGCCTTAGCTAATTTTTCATCTTCTACATTAAATTTATTTTTATATGCAACAATAGGTAAAATCGCTGTAAGTCCATTGTTTCCGCTCCCATTACTACTCATAACAGATAAATTCATCCCCGACATTCTAGCATCACTAGCCGCTGCTGTTAACATCATTGAAGCAGTCATTAAGTCCTCTGACAAAATTCCTTGCTTTATGCTTTTTTTAATACCATACCCAACTCCCATTCCCAATTTTTCATTGAGTCCAGCCATAGCTACAATTTCATTCATAACTATTCCCTCTAACATAAAAGAAATATCTTCATGTGGAATTTTTTCGATTTCTTTTACAATTTCTCTTATTTTCATATTATACAAATTATTTTTTTCCTTGTAGGTACTAGAGTTCTCTTTTTTTAAATCCACAAGAACTTCTCCTAATCTTTCTATATAAACAAATCTATTATGTTTTCCACTAATAATTACACTACAATTACCTTTATCTGTTTTGAGATTTACTTCTACGTAAATCTTCTCATCAGTATCTTTTATATCAAGTGACAATTTTTCACTCTGTACAAGCTCTTTTGCAAGTTTCACCTGTGTTTCATCAATGCCACCAAGTACTCTTAAATCATTTTCACTTTTTCCACCTATAAAACCCAAAGCGGCTGCAATATAAAGACCTACTTCCACAGTATTTGGTATACCCACTGACAATCCATTTTTATATATGTTAGGACTAACAAAAATTTCAGCACTTACTATATAATTGAAATTTATTAACTCTTTAACCCTTGCACATGCAAGTGCAACAGCTACTGGTTCAGTACATCCCATGGCAGGAACGACTTCTTCTCTAAGTGTTTGAACTATAAGATTTCTTAATTCCATAAAACCACTCCTCTACGAATTGCTATAGATTATATTAAAGCAATATCCATGCCAACAAAATCACACTAAAAACAACACTTTTAATGCAGCTTTTTCTTAATATGAGAAAAAACAAAATAGAACAGTATCATAATGAGAATTAATTCTCATTATGATACTGTTCTATTCCATATTCTTTTAGTTTTCTATATAAAGTTGCTCTACTTAATTCTAGAGCCTCAGCAGCCTTTGTAATTGCTTGTTTGCTATGCCCAAAGTGTTCTAATGCCTTTTTTATTTCTTTTTTCTCTAATTCTTTAATAGGTACAATACCTACTATTTCATCACCGACTGCTATATTTTCTGAAACCTTCAATCTTTTTGGCAAATCCATACAGCTTATAACTGTACTGCTGCACATATTTACTGCATATTCTATAGTATTTTCAAGCTCACGCACATTGCCTGGCCATTGATAATTCATTAAAACTTCTATTACATCATCTTCTATTTTGCCTATATGTTTTTCCAGCTTAGAATTACATTTATCCAAAAGATAATCTACAAGAATTACTATATCCTCTTTTCTCTCTCTTAAAGGCGGTATATTAAGAGGGATTACATTTAACCTATAAAACAAATCTTGCCTAAACTCACCTTCTAATACTTTTTTTTCTAAATCTTTATTTGTAGCTGCAATAATCCTTACATCAATAGGAATGGATTCTTTTCCACCAATCTTCTCAATAATGTGTTCCTGTAATACCCTTAACAGTTTAGCTTGAAGATGAATAGGCATGTCTCCAATTTCATCTAAAAATATTGTACCCTTATTTGCCAGTTCAAATTTCCCCGCCGTACCCCCTCTTCTTGCTCCTGTAAACGCACCATCTTCATATCCAAAAAACTCACTCTCTAGCAAGTGCTCTGGAATAGCTGCGCAATTTATTGGAATAAATGGCCCCTTAGCTCTATTACTATAAAAATGTACAGCCCGTGCAAATAATTCTTTCCCAGTTCCACTTTCTCCTTGTATAAGTACTGTGGAAGTAGATTTAGACGCTTTTTCCGCTTCTACTTTAACCTGTTCTAAGCAATAACTATTACCTATAATACTGTCAAACGAAGTAACGATAGTCCCTGTAGTAATTTTATTTACTGTTTTTAATAAATCAGAGATATCACTAAATGTACATACTATACCAAAGCTTTTATCCAAAATACTAATAGTCTTTGCATCAAAAACCCCTCTAAAACTATGGTTAGTTCCCTTATAAGTAAATTCCCTATTCTTTAAATTCTTATGATTATCAATAAGCGTGTTAAAATCTAAGCTTCCAATAAGATTTTTAATATTTGCACTTAAAATTTCGTTACCCTGAAGATTAAATAACTCTACTGCTTTAGTATTATAATGGAGAATTTCCCCCTTATAATCCGTCGCTATAATTCCTCTATCTACGGAATCGATAACTATCTCAAGTTCTCTTGCCAAAAGCTTTATATGCTCTGTATTTTCCTCTTCTGTTAGCTTTGCTGATATTAAATCCGCCATTCTATTCAAGAAATTCATTAAATTTGTTTCATTATTTATAATAGCATTTCGCTGTTCCTCATCAAAAGCAATAAGCCCAATAACTCCAATAGTTTCATTACCTACATTAATTGGGCAACAAACCTCTGCAAGCTCCTCGCAGTTTTCAATATTTTCACACTCCGTGCAGATAAAATGTTTTCTAGGATTTTTTATAATAAAACTTTTCCCCTGTGTCAAAGCAAATCCAAAAGCAGATTTTTCATTCACTTTTTCAGTAAGGGAATTCCTATATCTTCCGGTCCCTGCTATTCTAATATAATTATGGTCTACCACCGTCACATCTACACTTATAACGCTAGCTATTGCCTCAGAAATCTTCTGAACATTTGAAACTATTTTTATTAAATCCATACTTATCATCCTTTTTTTTGGTGCCACCCACATGGCAAGTGGCAAGTTTCTTTACTAGATAATTTTAACTATAATTTAATTGTAATTTAACTTTGGACTTTTAACAACTAATTATTAGAATTTTAAAAATTAATACAAATAATATATTTGGAGATAATATTATTGAAAGAAGGTGCTACCATGGATGAAGCTTTAATAGTACTAGTTAGGGGGATAATCGGATTTTTTACTTTACTTATATTTACTCGTATTCTCGGAAAGCAACAGGTTAGTCAGCTAACTTTTTTCGATTATGTAGTTGGTATAACTATAGGTTCTACAGCCTCCACTCTAACTACCGACTTAACTAGTAGCGCATGGTCTCATTGGGTAGGATTGCTTACTTGGACTGTCTTATGTTTTGTTTTACAATTATTAACTCTTAAATCAAAAACTGCTGAAAAACTTCTTGATGGTGAACCCACAATTATCATATCAAACGGAAAAATACTAGAAAAATCCATGAAAAAATTTCGTTACACTATTGGTGACCTTCTATCCCAGTTAAGAGATAAAGGTGTTTTTGACTTAGATGAGATTGCATATGCAGTGCTCGAAAAAGACGGTAAATTGTCCATTTTAAAAAAGACAGAATATGATTCTGTTACTCCAAAGGATTTAAAACTTGAAACTCCTACTGATAGTATTGATATTGAAGTGATTTATGACGGCTCTATTTTACAAGATAACTTAGCTAGCATTAATAGAAATAAAATGTGGCTAATGACAAAATTAAAAAAACAAGGGGTTAAGGATGCGGCTGAAGTGTTTTTAGCCACCTATAATGCCACCAGCGGCTTATTTATAGATCTTTATGAAGACGGGTTAGATGATGAAAACAACTAAAATATAAAGGGGTAGTTTGAATTTATGAAAAAATTTATATCATATTCTATACCAATAATTACTTTAACACTCTTTGTATTAATAATGCTAAGCGGCAGTTATTTAAAAAAGCCTCGTAACTCTTCAGAAGATGTAATTGCTTATACTCAAATTTCTATAGAACACGTAAAGGATGAAAAATGGGATATGCTTAATCAAGATATTACTAGTATTGATTCAGCTTGGAAAAAAATCATACCACGCATTCAATTTAGCGTAGAAAGAGATGAAATATATAATATAAGTTTAAACATAGCCAGACTTCGCGCTTCCATAGCCAGTGAGGATAAGGTTAGTACGATGGTAGCATTATATGAAATTATTGAAGATTGGGACGAACTAAGCCGATAGTTCATCCCAATCTTCACTTTCAATTAAACTCTTTTTTTCTTAGAGCACGCTAACAAAAGTATATATTGCGCAGAATGCATTTGAGCAAGCTTTAGTAATTCACAATTTATTTTAGTGGAAGAGACGTTAAGAAAATTACATATTTGAGCGTTAGCGAGTTTGTAATTTTTAGTATCTTTCAGTAAAATAAATTTTAGAATTACTTAGCGATGCGAAAGCATTCAAGCAATATATACTTTTCGTTAAAGCATACTCCAAGAAAAATTTTTAGTCCAATTTAGAATGAACTTTTCACCACCACATGAAGCTCATGTAGCGCCCTAGTTGCCATAACGTATCTAAGTTTATCCTCTTGTTTATATTCGCCCATACCACCTGGTTCATCTAACACCATGATAACAGCGTCAAACTCAAGACCCTTGGCAAAATATGATGGAATTACAACAAGTCCACTATGATACACTGCATTTTCACTGTTTATAATCTTAATACCGGCAATATCCCGAGTTATATCAAATATTTTTTCTGTCTCTTTTATATCTTTACAGATAATCGCGATATTCTCATAAACTCTACTTTTAAACTGTTCAGTCTTTTGAATAATAAAACTTTTAAGTTCATCCACATTAGAAATTGAATTTTCCGTAACCATTTCACCATTTCTTACTATAGGAACAATAGGTTCTGAATTTAAATATTTATTAGCATACTCCATAATTTCTACAGTAGACCTATAGCTAGTATTTAATCTAAACTCTTCAACATTTAATTCTGGGAGTATATTTTTTATATCAAGCATAGGAATATTCCCATCATATGGAATCATTCTTTGGTTACTATCCCCAACTATAGTTAATGAAGCGCACCTTGTTAATTCCTTTATTACTAAGAATTGTAGTTGATTATAATCCTGTGCTTCATCTATTACTACATGTTTTATTTCCTCAGAAATTTTTATTCCCTCTAGCCTGATTTTAACATACAAAATACCGGCTAAATCATTTTCAGTTAACCTTTTATACCCATTTATTTTGTTGTATAATTCCACACAGTTTCCATTTTGTATCCAAGTTAGATTTCTTTTTAAATCTATTATCGCTTTAACAACTTCTCGAATATTAATTCTTCTATTAAAGTCTAAGTTATTTACTTTGAAATCCTGTTCTTCCTCAGATAAAGACTGCACAGCTTTTTCATATTCCTTTTGTATAGCTCTAACTTTTTCATCTCTAGCATCTCTAATTTTCGAGTAAATAATCCTTTTAATTTTCTTACTTCTTCTAAATAGTGGCATAGTTTTATAATGATAGTGGAACATTTCAGCTATGTCCTCTTTGGATAATATATTTTGGTCCATAAAAATCAAATCTTCTATTTTAAAGTAATCAATATCTAATTTTTCTATTGCATCATCAAGTAAATATTTATATTCTTTAGAATTTTTGTACATAATATCTTGTACAAATTCACGTTCGCCACCAAGCACTTTTTCCATGTATTCTTTTAGGCTCATCACTTCATCAATCTCTAAAATATCGAAGGCAAAGTCTCTAAAAGTTGTTTGCTTAACTCCTGATTCTCCAAGACTTGGGAGCACTGTAGATATATATTCCATAAATACATTATTAGGACCTAGTATCAAAACCTTATCTTGAAGTACCTTTCTATAATTATAAAGCAAATAAGCAACCCTATGAAGAGCAATTGTGGTTTTACCACTGCCTGCCACCCCATCCACTACAATAGTCTTAATTCTTGGTTGTCTTATTAAATCATCTTGTTCCTTTTGTATTGTCATTATTATATCTTTTAGCTTTTCAGAAGCGTTACTACTAAGCACCATTTGGAGTATTTCGTCTTTTATATCTAAAGCTGAGTCAAACATACCCATAAGCTTTGCCTTTTTTATAATATATTGCCTTTTAGCTAAAATGTTTACTAGTATCTTTTCCTTAGGAGCATCATAAGAAGCTTCACCTAAAGATCCGGTATAATATAGTGATGCAACCGGTGCCCTCCAATCTACTATTAGTGGTTCAAATGTATTTTGTGGAGTAACTCCAAATCTTCCAATATACATTTTCTCAATACCAAAATCTTCTTCGGAAAAATCAATTCTTCCAAAATAAGGAGAACTCTTAAGCGCGGTTAATTCTTTAAGTCTTCTATCTATTGTTTTAAAGGCTTCTTCCATAACGTATCTTTCATGATCAAAGTACTCTATTACCATATCTTCATCGTCTCTATAGTCTTCAATTACCTTTTCCCTATAGTCTAAAATATATTGTAATATTTCCTTTCTCTTTTGGATATAATTAAGAATTTCTTCACTAATAATTTCAGAAGCACTCTTTAATTTTTCCTCTTCTATATTAAATTCCAACTGTTTTTTAAGTTCCAATTCTATGAGACTAGCATTCATATCATATTCATTAGTATCCAAACCTATCACCCCGTTTAAATCATTATATTTTTTATAAATTTTCAATGTTTATATAATTTCTTTCCATCCAATAATATCACAAATTCCAAGACCTGGCGCATCATTAACAGTTATCTTATTTCCGATAACAGAGGCTCCACCAATTACTGAATCTTTTTTAAAATATAACATAGTATCTAAATCCGCTTTAACCATATTAGACCTAGACGCTGCAAAACTAGCTGCTGCGGTTATGCCTATTCTACTTTCTAACATACATCCCATCATGCATCTTATACCCATGTTTTCTGCCATATTATATATCTTTATTGCATTATTTATTCCGCCACACTTCATAAGCTTTATGCTTATAAGGTCCGCTGCTCTTTTTTCAATTATCTTAAAGGCATCTGATGGACCAAAAACTGATTCATCTGCAAGAATTTTTGTTTCCACATTGTCTGTAACATATTTTAGTCCATCTATATCCCAAGAATTAACTGGCTGTTCAACAAACTCAATATCAAGATCCATATCTTCAAACTTCCTAATAATGCTTACAGCTTCCTTTGGTCTCCAGCCTTGATTAGCATCTACTCTTATTTTTATTCCCTTCCTAACTGCTTTTCTTACTGCTTTAACTCTGGCTATATCATGCTCTATATCATTTCCAACTTTCACCTTTAAATAAGTATAATTATCCATTATAGCTTCTAATGATTTACTTACCATTTGTTCAACTGTACCATTTGCTATTGTGATATCTGTAGTTAATGTAGTTTTATATCCCCCCAAAAATTTATAAAGTGGAATTCCATATTTTTTACAAAGCAAATCATATATAGCCATATCAATGCCTGCCTTAGCACTATTATTTGCAAAAATAGAATTATGGATTACCTTCATAATTTCTTCTAGGTTATCAATATCTAACCCTAAAATATCATGTTTAATATAATTTATTGCTCCCATAATTGAATACTCTGTTTCACCTGTTATTAAAGGTGTTGGAGTTGCACTTCCGTACCCTATTTCCCCTGTATCTGTAATTATTTTTATAACTATTTCATCGGAAAAATCAAGAATTTTCTTTCCTATTCTATATGGTCTTAACAGCGGAGTATTGATCTTTCCTATCTTAATATCTTGTATTTTCACAATTATCCCTCACTAATACTTTTATATTTTTAATAGAATTCAACCTTTTTATAAATTATTATATAAATTATTTATAGTTCAATATTTTATTATACCTCTATAAACATATTAATGCTATAGATTTTTATAAATTTTAGACCTATATCTTATAAAAAAGATATAGGCCTAAT
This sequence comes from Clostridium sp., assembly GCF_016650035.1. Lineage (GTDB taxonomy): Bacteria > Bacillota > Clostridia > Clostridiales > Clostridiaceae > Clostridium_AD. The sequence continues at coordinate 77,019 of NZ_JAENWM010000001.1, read as the reverse complement.
TTTCACTTTGCCAGTTCATACAATGCGTGAGCATATATTTTAGCATTTTTAATTAAATTATCTATTGTAATATATTCATTTCTTTTATGAATAGTATCTGGCTCTCCTGGAAACATCGGTCAAAAAGCTACAGTGTTAGGCATTTCTTTAGCATAAGTGCCTCCACCGATAGATACTAATTTAGCTTCTTCTCCAGTTTGATCAGTGTAAACTTTTTGAAGGGCTTTAATAATTGGGCTATCTGGTGAAAAGAATAATGGTTCTTGATGTTCAAACTTTTCTACCTTTATTCCAGTTCCTTCTATCCTACTATTAAATGGATTCATCATATCTTCTAATTTGTTTGTTACAGGATATCTTAAATTTAATATTAATGTAGCTGAATTTTCATCCATATTTACTACTCCAACATTAAATGATAATTTACCTGAATTGTCATCTTCCAGACAAACACCAAAAGACTCTCCATGTATTTCCATACCTATGTTTTCATTTAAAAATTCTACAAATGATGACACATCATTTAATCCAAGGTCAATAGTTCCAAGGAAAGCAAATAGCTGCATTATGGCGTTCGTCCCAAGCTCTGGTAAACTTCCATGAGCTGCTTCACCCTCAGATTTAATTATTACCATATCTTCTTTAACTTCAGAAGAAAGTTTATAATCCGTATCTTTTGCAAAAGATTCCATTGATTTAATAATACTTTGCGGATCAACAGTTACAATTCCAGCTTCACAATATTCAGGTACTATGTTAGCTACTGTGCCACCCTTAATATACTTTATATAGTTTTCACTTTTATTCTTATTATTAAAATCTTTAACTATATTAAAAATAGTTATACCTTTTTCTCCATTTATTATTGGATAATCTGCATCTGGTGTAAAACCAGCAACTGGCGCTTTTTCTCTTTCTAAATAATATTCAAGTTCCTTGCTTCCTGTTTCTTCATTAGTTCCAAATAAAACTCTAATTCTTTTAGAAATAGGAAGTTTAGCATCTTTAAGCGCTTTTAATCCATAAAGTGTCGCCATTATTGGTCCTTTATCATCTGTAGTTCCACGTCCATACATTTTACCATCGTGAATTTCTGCAGCATAAGGTGGGTGAATCCAACCATCCCCTTCAGGAACAACGTCTAAATGGCCTAATGCTACAACATAATCTTCTCCTTGTCCATACTCTGCATATCCAACATAACCATCTAAGTTAACTGTATGAAATCCTATTTTTTTTGCAGTGTTTAAAGCACATTCTAGTGATTTAGCTACACCTTCTCCAAAAGGCATACCAGGTTTTGGTTCACTCTCTACACTCTTGATTCTTATTATCTCCTGTGTAGACACAATGATATCCTGTTGCATAGCGTCAATTAAATTATTTAATTCCATAACATTTTACCTCCATTAACAGTCCACTTTTGTAGATTAAGCTACTAATGTAGCTTAATCCCACTAAAGCGATTTATTTATAGTATAACATATCATTCTATATTTTTTTATTTTCAAAAGTAATCCATCCGCTTCTAGATAAATATCTTACAAACATAATTAATTTATCAATAGATTCCTGCTCAGTTTCATTAAATTTTTCCACCATGGTTTGGGCTATATCATAAACAGTATTATTTCCATCACAAAGTATCCATACCATAGAACCTCGTGCGTCAAGCACTATATCATTAACTTTTGGTTTTCTTATGAGCCACCTCAAACATCTTTCTATTGGCTTGTTATGGTGAAAAAACAATTTTACTTTTTCATCATTTACATCCCATAGTTCAATTTTTCTAAGTGGTCTATAAAGTAAAAAATTTTCTTTTGACTTATCTTTGTCTTTATTATTAAACATATATTTCACCTACAAAACAGTTAAGAGCCATAACGGCCCTTAACTTATATTTTATTTTTATTATGTCTTAATTTAAATAATATATACTCTATATTATTTAACAGGAGTTTCATCTACTTTTATAGCAAACATGTAAATCCATAATCCTAATCCAAAGAATATAAGTGTAGAGAACGTTGCATTTCCTGCTAAACTTGGAATTAACTTAGCTCCAAATCCTATGTCAAGGCCTACTGTTGCAACTCCTGCAACAACTATACCCATCAGTGCGTCTCCTGCAACAATCCCTGATGCAAGTAGTATGCCTCTTTCAACTTGCGTCTTTTGTCGTGCTTCGTCTTTCTTAAATTTCTTTTCAACTGCTAATCTAATAATACCACCAGCTAGAATAGCTGAGCTTAAATGTATTGGCAAATACAATCCAAGTGCAACTGGAAGTATTGGGAGTCCTGCAAGTTCACAGAATACTGCAATTGCAATTCCAACATATACAAGGGCCCATGGAAGATCACCAGTAAGTACTCCTTTTATAACCATTGACATTAATGTAGCTTGCGGTGCAGCAACTTCTTTGCTACCTATACCGTAAGTGCTATGAAGCATTAATACTACTGCACCAACAACTGCAGCCGATGCAACTATTCCTAAAAACATACCTATTTGTACGTTTTTGGGAGTGCCTCCAATAACATAAGTTGTTTTTAAGCTTTGTGCAGTACCACCAGCAACAGCAATAGCAACACAAACTATACCACCTATAATAACGGCTACAACCATTCCTTTATCAGAAACATTACCTGTAAGCTTTAATACTGATGTCACAAATAGCAATGTGGCTATAGTCATTCCTGAAACCGGATTATTTGATGCTCCAATTATACCAACCATTCTAGCTGATACAACTGAGAAGAAGAATGAAAATACAACTACCATTATTGAACCAATTATACCAACATTAATTATTGGTAATAACCATGACAATAAAAATACTAATACTGCTACGCCTATAACCCAAGTTAGTGGCACGTCAACCTCTGTTCTTTTTTGAACTTTTGAACCAGCTGCTCCAATACCAGACATAGCTGACTTAAATGATTTTATAATAGTTGGAGCCGATTTCCCTAGACTTATAAATCCACCTGCTGCAACGGCACCAGCACCTATATATCTTATATAACTACTCCAAATTTCCCATGCTCCCATTTCACTAATAATCTTAACTGATGGAAATAATGGTGATTGAAGTCCATGCCCAACATACATTATTAATGGCATAAGTCCAAGCCATGCTACTACAGCACCACCAAACATATAAAGTGAGACTCTAAGTCCAACTATATAACCAACCCCCATGAGAGATGCTAATGTACTAAACCCAAATATTGTTCCTTGCATTGGCTTAATCGTCCATTCAGCTTCTTCAAGCCAGAATTTAAATCCCCCAGAAAATATCTTGTAAAGAGCTCCTGCTACAAGACCTGTTAATACTGTTTTAAATCCTGCTCCACCTTCACTGCCAGTTACAAGAACTTCAGCAGCCGCCATACTTTCTGGATAAATAAGTTCACCATGCTCTTCAACTATTAAGAATCTTCTAAGTGGTGAAACAAAGAATACTCCTAAAAGTCCTCCAAGAAGTGTTACAACAACTATAGTAGAAAGTTTTAAATCCATTCCCCAAAGAAGAATCGCTGGAAGTATAAATATAACTCCACCTGCAATGGATTCACCCATTGCAGCAATTGAAGCTACCATATTGGCCTCTAATATATTATTCCTTTTAAATAAACCTTTAAGTAATCCTGTAGCTAAAATTGCTCCTGGAATACCAGCTGAAACCGTTAAACCTACTTTGAGGCCTAAATATGTGTTTGCAGCCGCAAATATCATTGCAAAAATCATACCTATTATTAAAGATATTGCAGTTGTTTCTGGCATTGCTTGACTTGTTGGTACAAAGGGTAAATAATCGTCACCTTTAATACCGCCGTAAGCAGTACTGGAAAGTTTTTTGTTTTTCTCCATTATGTATCCTCCATTTCTCAAATATTCTATTAATATATATAGTTTGTTTAACCAATCTAAAAAAATACTAATTAATTTTTCCCAATTTTGAATTCAGCCATTATAAAGGTTTTGTCACTTTTAATAAATCATTTTCAAAAAAATGAAAATAGCAGAAGTATAAAATTGCATTTTATACTTCTGCTATTTTTTTATTTTAATTTTCCAAATCTACTAAAAGGACTAATTACGATTCTTGCTTTTCCCATTATATCACTCTCATCTATAAACGGTTGTTCCCAATATCTCGCATCTTTAGAATTTGCTCTATTGTCTCCAAGAAAAAAATAGCTGTTCTCTGGTACTTTAAATTTTATTCCTGCTTTCCCACCTGGATATAAAACATAACTCTCATCTGTTTTTGTTCCATTTATATATACTGATCCATCTTCCTTAATATCCACTTCATCATTGGGTAGCCCAATAAGCCTCTTTATTAAATCTTCCCCTGATTCATCATCGCCTAATTCATCAGAATGAAAGACTACTATATCACCGTGTTCAAGGTTACTTTTATTATGAACCCTTGTCACTAAAATTTTATCATTTAAATTTATGGTTGGGAGCATTGATCCCGTTGGCACCGTTACATTAAAGAAAATTAGCTTATTTATAATAAATGCTATTATAATAGCTGCAATTATAGGCAAAATCCAATCTTGAAATATCTTTTTTATAGTAATCATCGTTATCCCCTCTCAAATCTAATACATTAATATTTTATCACAATATTTATAATATATCAGTATTTATATTTATTCTATATGGATAATCAGGAAATTAATGATAACTTTTAATTTAACAAAAACCTCCATTGGGGTAGACACAAAAAAATCTAGCATTTATCATCATGCTAGATCCTCTACTATTCTTGTTTTCGTTGCGAAAAATGTTCCATAATTTTTGCCCAAATACGCTTTGTTTCAACAAATTCACTATAATGTTTCTCCACATTTTTATTATATTTATCTAGTTCAGCTAAGACATTCATAAACTCTGGCTTTCCGAAATAAGCACAGATTTTAGGTAGTGTAACACTGAGCTGTTCTCGCATATCTTTAATCTTTTCCGCGTATTGCTCTGGCTGAGTTATATATAGTAGTAATGGCTTATAACGAACCCATCCTATACATGCATTATAAAAGCGAGTGGTAATCTTATCTGAATCAGCTTTTATAAACTTCAATTTGATTGGAAGAACACCTTCTAAAAGATGATTATATGTTGAAAATCCATCATGAAATGTATAACATGGCACTCGCATAATCTTTCGATCACTTAGACAAGTACTTAAAAAAGTATCCTCTCCTCTAGCACCTGGCGGATTGTAAAACGGAAAAATACGTAGTGGTTTCGTAAGGTTAATACATAAATTAGCCCCTGAAATAAATTTAGAACGGTTTATTTCCTCCACCTCTATAGCACCTTCTCTGGTCAATACGTTTGTATCCGCATAAGTTACCCCGCCATTCTTCATAACATCTTTCAATTTGTCCCAGTTAACGATATCGTTACTAATAGCTTCAATAAAAGATCGGAAATCGCTTTCTGTCATAGTATCGTTAAACTCCATATATGGAATAGGGGATATGTAACCGCAGTGATTTCCGTGGGTCATATCCGCTTCGGTAATATATTTAAGGTGTTGTGCTATAACATGCTGACCTCCCCAAATTGCAGTATTCCTGGTATTAGTCACTGCCATCGGGTATTCGTCGTCATCAAGAAAAACTAGATAATCCATATCTTTTTTTATAGCGTTATACAGTACAGCATTACGCTGCGCCGCATAACCCTTACCAAAAATCATATGAATTTCATCAATATTCAGCACATTTTCCCTGATTAAATAGTCAATTTCTTCCTTTGTTTCCTCACTTCCTATAAACAAGCTACTATCAATATTCTTCACTAAATCTGGGTGTACATTAGTGTAATCCGTTATTTTTGTTTTACGATAAAAAAGATCATATGCAACAAAAAGATTTAAACTAATCCTTTTATTTGCTACAAGCCCAGATTCCTTCCAGTTTTTTATGTTAGTTCTCAGCACTTTTTGAAAACTCTTTCTACCTGTGGCAAACCCTATCGCTACTTTAATATCATTATTATCCTGCATTTGATCACTCCTTATTCAGATAAAATTCATGTAAAATTATTGCTATATTATCATTATAGCATAATTAATACACAAAACCCTAAAAATAGGGACTACTATTGATTTAGAAATACTTTACGCTATTCTCCCAATACCTTCCCAATTTCAACCTCTGTAAGGGCTCGATACTGACCTTTTTTAAGCGATTCATTTAACATTAGCCCTCCAATGGAAACCCTTTTTAAATACACCACATAACAACCTACTGCCTTTAACATACGTTTAACTTGGTGCTTACGTCCCTCTGAAATAGTAAGATATCCAGAAACAACAGGCTGGTTATAATGATTTGAATCTAGCATTCCACATTTTTGTACTTCTATTTTTGCAGGCTTCGTTTGTGTTTCACCTTTCCCCATGCATATTCCTTGCTCTAACTTCATCCTATCTTCCTCATCTAAAGAACCCAAAGCCCAAAACAAATAAGTTTTGCAAACATGCTTTTGGGGGTACATTAATTGATGTTCAAATTCACCATCGTTGGTAAGGAGCAACAATCCTTCTGTATCTTTATCTAATCTTCCAACATGAAATACTCCATTCATGTTCACATCATCAAAAAAATCAAATACTGTTTTATTAACAGTATCCACTCTTGCAGTAATGTAGCCCGCAGGTTTATTAAACATATAATATACTTTTCCAGTATATTCGACTACTTTTGAAAGATACTCAATAACATCAGAACTTTCATTAATTTCTATGGCATGTTCTGTTATCACTTCTCCATTTACCGTAACCATACCTTCCTTAATATAGTTCCTAACATTTTTCCTCATTCCAACTGATGATTCAGCTAAAAATTTATCTAATCTCATATTTCACAACTTCTCCTGTTTTTTCAAATTATTAGTGTAGCAAAGTTTACTTAATATAATTATAACATCCTAATTAGAATTTATAAAAATATTTATTTAGTCTGCTTTACATTCCCTATATATTGTAATATGATTAACATGCAATATTATATTAAAAGAGGTGTCTTATGGAAACACAACCAGTAAAACGCAATAGGTCTAGGATGAAAACGCTACCAATAAAAGGTAATAAAATTATAAGGAATATTATAATTTCTATTACTATTTTTCTTGTTCTATATTTTAGTATGTCAATATATTTTAACACTCATTTTTATTTTGGTTCTAAAATAAATAACATTAATGCTTTTGGTAAAACCGTAGATCAATTAGATAAATCACTAGCATTAAAATGTGAATCATACACACTAGAACTTATAGAACGAAACGGTGTGACTGAGCAAATTAAGTCTGCTGACATTGGACTTAAATATAATGCAAAGGAAAAAATTCAAGATTTAAAAGACAAACAGCAATCTTTTAGGTGGATTTTTTCGCTCTTTAACACAAAAACTTCAAAAATAGATGGCACTCTAACCTATGATGAAAAACTATTGAAAGAACGTTTTGATAAGCTGTCTTGTTTTGATAGCAAGAAAATAATTGAACCTAAAAATCCCAGCTTTAAATATTCAAATAAGGTCTATGTGATTGTAAATGAAGTTATTGGAACTAAAGTAAATAACAAACCTTTTTATGTAAATGTAGTAAATGCAATTCTGGATGGAGAGGCAACAATAAATTTGGATAAGGAAAATTATTATATAAATCCAAAATATACTTCAAGTTCCAAAGAGGTTATAGACACTAAAATTTTGCTTAATAAATATATAGCTTCAAAAGTTACTTATACCTTTACTGGAGGCAAAGAAGTTTTAGATGGTTCTATAATTCATGATTGGATTAAAGTTGACGAAACCCTTGCAATTTCATTTGATGAAACTAAAATGAAAAATTATCTAGCTAAAGTGGACGATAATTATGACACATATGGCAAGCAAAGAGAATTTGCTACATCATACGGAACAACGATAAAAACTAGTGGCGGCGATTACGGATGGTTAGTTGATCGCAAAGGAGAAGTTGCAGATTTAATTATGACTATAAAAGCTGGACAAACCCTAGCAAAAGAACCCCATTATCTCCAAACCGCAATAACTCATGAAATTAATGATATTGGGGATACATATGTGGAAATTAATTTGACTAAGCAGCATATGTGGTTTTATAAGAAGGGCAAGCTTATAACAGACGGAGATGTTGTTACTGGTAATGTAAGCAGAAAATTTCAAACACCGGTGGGTGTTTATAGCATACTATATAAAGAAAGAAATGCTACATTAAATGGAGAGGGTTACAGTACGCCTGTGGCTGTATTTATGCCATTTATTGGTGGCATTGGAATACATGATGCAATTTGGAAAAAAACCTTTGGTGGGAATATATATTTAACAAGGGGTTCCCATGGTTGTATAAATTCACCACCTGCTTTAGCACAAAAAATATTTGATAATATTGATGCTGGCACTCCTGTTGTTTGTTATTAACATTGATTAAATTACCTGGCGGATATGGTATTCCTGTGAACAGAATCACATTTTCTAAACATATATCATATGATAATTTTATAATAATATAAAAGGAATAACTATATGTATAATTTTTATGAACCATATCCTTATTACATTAACACACCAATGTATACCTATAGTGATGAAACAGGATTAAGTACAAGATCTGATTCTTTACAATCTGCAAATGATGATTGTTTAACTCGATTAGAAGACTATGGCCCAGAACCGTTTGTTATTAATATTGATGAGGCTACTAAGCAAAACAGTACTTATCGTACCGCTTTATGGACCGGAAATTATTTGCAACTTACCTTAATGAACATCAATGTTGGGGAAGACATAGGACTCGAGGTTCATCCAAATCTTGATCAATTCATACGTGTTGAAGAAGGTCAAGGACTTGTTAAAATGGGTGATACTAAATATAACTTGGATTTTCAAAGAAACGTCTATGATGGTTTTGCGTTCATCATACCTGCTGGCAAATGGCATAATCTAATCAATACAGGTGATACCCCACTTAAATTATACTCTATTTATGCACCACCTCAGCATCCACCTGGTACAGTTCATGTAACTAAAGCAGATGCAGAAGCTGATGAGGAGCACCATGGCAATTACTATCAAAAGGGACAAAGAGCTCTTAGGCAAACCAAGGAATTTACCGAAAGTGAACTTGCTCAGTATGATGGTACTATGGGAAAACCTGCTTATGTATCAGTTAATGGAATTGTATATGATGTAAGCGACAATTCAAAATGGAGCGGGGGTATGCACTTTGGCTTAACTGCTGGTAAAGATTTAACCTCACAGTTTGAAAGTTGCCATGGAGTATCAAGCATACTAGCTAAGCTTCCTAAGGTTGGTGTGCTAAAAGCGTAAGTAAAAAAATTCTATAAAATAAAATGGGGTAACTTAAATACTAAGCTATCTCATTTTGTTTTTATACTCTAGTATTTTCCTTTTCCAATTGTAAATTTAATAAGTATTAACGCAATAATTGTTATTGACAGTAACAAAACTAATAGGTTACTATTAAGCTAGTATAAAAATGATATAGTATACTAAATAATTTTTTTAGGGGGATTATATGATAGTATCAAATGAAAAATATGTGAAAGTTTCTCAGATCAGTGCTCCAGGTTATGCAAACATTGTTGGAAAAGTATTAGTTTCTTCTGAAACAGGATGGGACGATTATGTTATGAGAGTTTTTCAAGTAAGTGAAAACGGTTACTCCGGAAGACATTCACATGATTATCCACATATTGTTTATACTCTTGAAGGTACAGGAACATTGTTTTTAGACGGAAAGGATTATCCTATTGAAAGTGGATCATTTACTTTTATACCTCCCAATAAGGAACATCAACTTTCTAACAAAGGAAAAGATGATTTGAAATTTATTTGCATTGTTCCTAAAAGAGGGCATCTAGGATTTGATGACTAATAGAAATAATTTAATTAATAATAAACTATTTAGAAGCGTAAGATAAAAAGAGCAAGGCACTTTACGGAATTATAACGTAGAATGCCTTGCTTAATTTTGCGCTTAGATTATAATGAGATTTTTATAACCCCTCCTACCCTAAAATACGTTGTTTTCACTAGTGTGAGGGAAAATAAACGCACAAAAAAAAGGGGCATAATGCCCAAAGCCTTTGCTACCAGCCTATTTCCTCTCTATCCTCGCAACGCACTCCACGTGGCACGAGAGGATAACTGTATTTTGAGCTTTCGTTCAAATAATCTTTAGCCATAAATTTACTCTACTAAAATGATTAATCAATACTAATTTTATCTGCAACTGTATATCGTTGTGTCTTATATTAAGATAGGACAATAGAAAATAGGGTTGATTAACTAACTTAAGTAAATGTTCTAAAATTATAGGGTCTACAAGATGTTTGATTGAATTTAGATGGTCTATAAGCCTGTGGTGCATTTCAAAAGTAATCTCTTCTGATAGGTTTTTTTTATATTCCTGAATCTTTAAATCTAGAAGGTTTGCAAGTAAAATGATTTTAGCCATTAAATGTATTTTATCATTTGTTAAGCCATTTATTCCTGTCCCATTTGAATACTCATGGTGGTATTTAATCGCATCAATAGAATTTTGGCTCAAATTTAATCTTTTTGCTGTTCTTGCACCAATTTCTGAATGACTTTTTATATTATAATGTTCATCAGCCCCTATATCATGTAGCAAAGCAACATAATAAAGTTCACTTAACCTTTCATTGCTTAAATTTAAACTCTTTCCGATCAAAACTGATGTATACGCTACATGTTTTGAATGAGAAAAATAACTGCCCTCTGCAATATCAAGTGCATAGGATAAACCTTCTATTAATGATTTTTTAGATACATTCATAACTCACCTCTAATAATATTTCACAAAATCTCTCGCTGGTTTTCTAAATCCTCTAATTTTTGCGCTATCACTTTCAGCTTTACCCATTGTTATCATTAGGACAGGCATCTCATTTTCTGGAATGTCTAGAGCAAGCGATAATTCATCCGATTTAAAGTAATTCATTGGACATGTATCCCAACCTAAATCTTTTGCAAGGAGCATAAACATCATTGATGATAGAGAGGCATTTAATAAAACAAAAATATTCTTAATTTACTTAACTATACTGCGCATATTCCAGTGATGATATCACATGATGTTGGATTGTTCATGGCTTCGATAAAGCTACCATTCCCTGCTGCTACTTTTCTACAAAGATTTTTTTCAATTAATTGTTCTAATAACTCATTAACTTCTACTTCGTTTAGATCAAAACTTAATTGAATTTCAACTGGTGCTACACGACCATACTTCCTAATAAACATTAGGAGATTTTCTTCTGTCTTTTCAGGAACTGTATCAATAATTTCATGATTGGTCACTGATTGGATTATAGATTTAAATGCTTCAAATCCTTGAAAGCTTTTTATAAGCATTTCTTTTTCGCCATATCGAATTAAAAAAGCTGGAAATCCAGAAACACCATATTTGCGCGTAGTTTGTAAATCTTTTTTGAATTCAGTTTCTGCAGAGCCATCTTCAATTCTACTTATAAATTGTGCAATATCCAAACCTACTTCTGAAGCTAGTTCGATGAGAATTTCTTGCTTATTTGTCTGTTTCGCTTCTGACGCAGATGCTTCTCTCATACGTCTGAGGAATTTGTCTGCTAGTTGTTGATTCTCAAATTGAGCTGCTTTAAAAGCGATATTTTGGGGATAAGTTGATGGATGGTCCTCTGAAAACAACTTAAACCCTTCTACTTTTACTGGCATCCCATGTCTTGATGATGCTCCAAACCAGTGCTTTGCAATTTCTTGATTAGAACGTTCTGCGTCACCACCAATGTGGTTATAACTATCATAAAAATCACGAATGTCTTTGACCAAGCCACCCATAACATATTTGATTTTCACCTGGTTGCCAAATCTTGTTTCGATTTTTCGTAAAATGGGTTCACTCCCCCAACACCAAGTGCATACTGGGTCTGTAAATTCAATTATTTCTAGTTTTTTCTTTTCCATAATTCGCTCCTTAAATTCATTACTAATTAGTAGTATATATGTAAAAATAAGGCCTATTTGATTTTTTTCAATAGGCTAATCAATACATTTTTCTCACCTCCCGTTAAGTTGCCGAAGCTTTTTTCAAGATCGTCTAAATGTTTTGGAAAAATACTTTGTATACTTGTCTTACCACTTTCAGTAATTTCAATGATGTAAGACCTCTTATCTTCAGGATTAGGATATCGTTTAATCAGTCCTTCTTTTTCCAAATTGTTGATAACTACAGTCATATTACCTGCTGTAGATAAGATTGATTCAATAATTTGACCAACACTTAATGGCCCTTTGTGATACAACACTTCTAGTACTGCAAATTGAGCAGTTGTATGACCTCCTTCTCTAAAAATTTGTCCTGACCGTTTATGTACTGTTTGTGTTGTTCTGCTAAGTGTAATCAACACTCTTAAGTTCAAAGAATTCAAATCATCATAATTTGTTTTGTTTTTCATAAGCACAGTTTACTACTAGTTAGTAGTATTGTCAAGATGTTCTCTTAAAGTCTCGTATACCACATACCACAAAATGGGTCCGATTAGCTATTTCCTTTATATTCACTTCTTTCAAGAAGTTTATCCATGACTGCATATTAATTTGATTCATTAAACTTATATGCGTTTACAAATGTTCGAATACGTGGCGTGGCACGTCAATTAAATAATATGTCACCACGTTGAATGCTTCCTTGTACATTAACATCTATATCTTCTTAATCAGTTATTATAACTAGCATAATTTTATTTCCTTTTTACACTTGTTCTAAAATCAATTCTTTCTATTATTGCAATAATCCCTTTCATATTATTGGCTTGAACTCTGTCCATAACCTTAATATCTATTATATCAATGTTTGTATATGCATTAAATCAATTTGTCAGTGCATCTACAGTTAAACGCTACATATCAACTAAATAGTTGATCCCCATCGAATATGGGCTCAGCTTCCCTTCCACATGTGAGTTTGTCTAATGATCTAGGTATAAACGATATCTATCTTCCCTTCTAAATATGCCCTAAAATAATCCCTCCCTATATCTTTAATATTCGACATAAGAAGGGATTTTCATGTAATATTTAATAATTGTTAGACAAACTCATGAGTCGAATATTTTTGAGACAGAAATTATTATTAATATAAAGCAAAAAGATCATCCAATCTATTACTTAGCCTAAGCGACCTTTTGATATGAAACTTTAATCTCTGGGGTATTTCCTTTGAGCGATAGACGAGATTGATTCAACTTACTAGATTGCAGGTCGCAGCTTGCTGCATTTTGCGATATTGATTACCCTAATATTAATATCGATTTTCTCACGACCTTTTAACTTAAGATTAAGAATATCTAATCTAGTTGATTTTAGAGAGCAATTTGAAGATACTTATCTAGTAGCAAATAATCTTTTTTACTTTGAAACGCAAAAATAGATAAAAGGACTAAACAAATTATATTTATTGCCATTGTAGTGATTTGTTAACTATTTAAGTTTACCATAACTCGCGCCAACTCGTTACCAAGTTTTAGCACTGATTTTTGGTGCCTTTCTTCAATAAGGAAACCATCTGCACTGAATGCTTTACTTGCACTTGGAACTGATTTTTGATCAGGCAAAACAATCACCCCCATGTTTGATAACAACATTCTTAGAAATACAAGGCCACGACTTCCTCCTAAAGCACCCGGCGATGCGGACATAATAACTGCCACTTTGCCTTTATATGCTGAGTAAGTTGCCTCGTCTTCTGATTCTGCTCTAGATGCCCAATCAAGTACATTTTTCAACAAAGGAGAAAATGAGCTGTTATACTCCGGTGATGCAATCATAATTCCATCATGCTCTAAGAGTAGCTTTTTAAACCTTTGAGCATTCTGAGGCATTCCTTCATCAGCTTATAAATCACCATTATAAAGAGGCATAGGATAATCAGCTAAATCTACTACTGTGACAATAGCCCCTGCTTCTATAGCTCCTTTTGCAGCTATTTTAATTAATTTTTTGTTAAACGATTCTTTCCTACTACTACCTGCAAATGCTAGTATTTTCATTATATATCCTTCTTATTTGGGTATTCAACGGTTCCATCAACATATTTTGCAAAACGTACCTGGTTAACATCATGATATATTTCTGAAGATGAAAATGGCCATCCACCAAATTTTGTTTCTTTGTAGTCTTTAAAAGCCTGTGCGATTTCCTCATCTGTTGTCATAACAAAAGGTCCATGACTAACAATTGATTCAAGGATTGGTTCAGCTTCGAGAATAAGTACTTTAGCAGGTGTTGAACCTTCATTTATAATAACTGTCTCTGTTTCAGCAGTTAAGAAAGCATAACCCTTATCTGTAAAAAGTTCCTTCTCAACACTTAGAGCTTCACCATCGTAGAAATATAGTGACCTATTCATTGTAGCATATGCTTCTGGAATGATATAAGATGCACTAGGTTCAAGTTCAAGCACCTGAATAGAAAGGTGATTCTTCTGATTACTTGCCCATGAATTTTCTGGAGGTGATGGAGCTACTTTACCTTTTAGCTCTCCAGCAAAAAGTGTGATTTTCACTTGTAAGCCAGCATGATCAGTAACCGTTATGACTGGTATTTCTTCACACCAAAGCATTTTATAATTCGGCTCCACCATACGATGTTCACTATCTAAGCTCAGCCAAATCTGAAAAAGTTCTAATCTATTCTCACGATCCGTTGATAGCAGTGGAAACATTTCCGAATGTTGTAAGCCTTTACCTGCAGTCATCCATTGAACATCACCATTGCTGTATCTGCCTTTTGAACCTAAACCATCAACATGATCAACGGTTCCTTCTAACACAACGGTTACCGTCTCAAAACCACGATGAGGATGTGCTGGGAAACCAGGTACATCTTTACCATAGTACATATGCCAGTTGGCCTGTGTATCAAAGTCACCATTCCTATTGTATTGTCTTTTAATCGAAGGTCTTAAATTGCCATCTCCTGGAGGGAAATGGTCAATATGGTGCATGGTTGCCACAAATGGATTTTGTGTTTTTAGTGAAAATTCTATTTTACCTTTTTCAATAATCATATCTATTCTCCTTTATGATCTTTGACGAATTTCGCGAAAAATTTCTATCAAATCTACCTTTTCTTCATCTGTTAAAACTTCAAACTTCTCTGTAAGCAGTTGATCATGGGTAGGCAGCACTTCCATGATTTTATCTCTTCCCTTTTGAGTTAATCCAATCCTACTACATCGTCGGTCAGACTCTACAGCGGTCTTCGTAACGAACCCCTTTTTTATCAAATTATTTATGACATAAGGCACATTTCCAGGCGTACTTAAAATGAGTCTTTGAATTTCGCCAACAAGCAGTTCTCCTTTTGAATTTAATACTTCCAATACAGCAAATTGTGTCTGCGTCAAATCATAATCATTACATAAGAGACCGACTTCACGTTGAAGAAAATTGGCAATACGGCTAAACCCTATCATTAAGCTGGCATCTGTTTTACTCAGTTTCGACATAATACGTTCCTCCATACAATACATCTACATAGATTTATTGTACATCTATGTAGATGTATTGTCAAAATTAATTATTGACCTCACAACTACTTCCATGTATGTGGTTTATGATTAAAGTTCACACAAATACCCAAACAAATTCCAATTATATACACAAAAAAGGACGTTGATCATCTACACTAAAGATAACCAACGCCTTTTCTAGCAATATTCCAATCCCTGTTGCTGTCTTATTACTCTTTTTTTATCAGTCTCAAAACCGATTCCACATGTGTCGACAATTTAAACATATCCACTGGCAGAACTTCATTTTCTTTATATCCGCCAGCTTTAAGTCTCTTTATGTCTCTTGCAACTGTTGATGATTTACATTATAAATATATTGTTTTCTTTGGATTCATAACTAGTTTCATTAGCATTATACTCAATAAAGTAACAAGTTAAGTGCCAGGGAAAGCTCCGAAAAGTACAACTTCTCATTGGATGCTGCAAGATTGATAATTCTCCTTGCATTTCAAATTCGTCCAACAAGTATGAGGTCTCCCTTGTTTTCCATTACATTTTTCCCTTATATTCACATTCTAAAAATCATAAAATTCATAGTTTGGTTTTATTATATCACTGTAAACATATTAAATATCTTTATCAGCCTAATATCTTCTTTTGAAATCCTTAGTTGCTTTATTAAATCATCATCCTCTTTAAGAGGATTTTTAGACAGTAGCATTTTAACGGAAATCGGCATGAACGGCCGAAAGGACACTCCAGAGCCAAGTCCCCATTTCACATCAGACTCTAGGAAAGATGCTAGAATATTTATAGTAAATGTTTCCACTTGAGTCGCCTGATTAGTCAAACTGATACGTGTGAGCGAATCGAAATGCTCAGTGTAGCCAACATATGTGTTCTCACAGTTTTGATATTCACTATAGTCTTTCACATTCATATAAAGCATCGTATGAAGTCTGCTTGTATCCTCGTTTTTGACTATATCTATCACACTTTTAATTAGCTGATTATTTCGTCCATCAAAAATATATGTATAATACCTATTTGCATTTTTAAAATTACCCGTAGGTTCATTTTCATAGAGAGTCTCAATGTTATTTTTAGCTATGAATAACAACTGCATGACCTGAATATTAAGCACATCTGCAATATTATATAAAGTAATAATATCAATTGATATTTCACCCTTTTCATATTTTGAGACAGTCGCCTTACTTTTGTTTATGGCAAGCCCAAGCTGCGACAGGGTTAGTCCTTTTCCCTTTCTAAAATTATGGATTTTATAACCAACTTCTACATTTATAGGATTCATAGATTTCCTCCTTGTATCGTTATATGATACTTTTCCATGAAACTAGTTTGAATTTAAATTTTGTAGTTATATTCTATCAAATTAATACGATAAATTCCACTTATCAGATACTTTTATATAAAATAGTATCGCCTTGATAAATTTTATCACTTTGATTATTTGTATATATAATGCCATAATGAAATTAACACTTACATAAAAGGGAGGCTTTTTAATGAAATATAATTTTGATGAAGTCATAGAACGTAGGGGCACAAACGCCATGAACACAGACGGTTTTCGCGACTATATTTTTAAAGCTCCAAAAACTATGGAGTTTCCATACGCAGATGATGAATTTATACGCATGTGGGTAGCTGATATGGAATTTGCAACGCCAAAGGTTGTTATCGATGCTGTGAAAGAAAGACTAGATAAACGTATTTTGGGATATTCAATGGTTTTTGATCCACAGTACTATGAAATTTTTTCAAAGTGGACTGAAAATTTCTACGATTGGACTTTTGAAAAAAAACATTTGAAAACTTCACACGGCGTTATACCTGCTCTTTTTGAATTGATTGAGTATATCTGCAAGGCCGATGAAAAAATTCTGATAATAACACCTTCATATGCATATTTCAAACATGCAGCTGATTTCAATAACATAGAAATAGTTACGTCTGACCTTATAAACTCACAAGGTGAATTTACTATGGATTTCGAAGACCTAAAGTCAAAAGCAAAAGATCCTAAGACTACACTTTGTATATTCTGCAATCCACATAATCCTACAGGACGTGTTTGGACTGAGAAAGAGCTAAAAACTTTCGGAGATATCGCCATAGAAAATGATCTATTTGTAATATCAGATGAAATCCATTGTGATCTTCTACGAGCTGACAAACAGCATATACCACTTGCCAAGCTCTTCCCTGAAAATAATAAAATTATAACTTGTATGGCTCCAAGTAAAACGTTCAACCTAGCTGGCATGATGTTCGCAAATATAATAATTCCAAATGATGAAATACGAGAAATTTGGAACGTTCGTCATTTTGGAATGGAAAACCCACTAAGCATAGCAGCCGCACAAGCAGCCTATGAGCACGGACACGAATGGCTGGGCGAACTTAATCTATATCTCGATGAGAATTTTAAATTTACTAAAAATTACCTTGACGAACACTTGAAAGAAACTAAATTTAAGATTTCTGAAGCAACATATTTAGCCTGGGTAAACATAGGGCCATACTTACCTGATGAAAAGGAATTACCACTCTACTTTGCAAACAACGCTGGCGTTCTACTAGAAGGCGGCGATATGTTTGTAGATAATTCTGAAGGCTTCATTCGTCTTAACTTAGCCTGCCCCCGCGCTACACTTGCAGAGGGATTAAAGCGTATCAAAGATGCAGTACTAAATAAATAATTCAATTTACAGAATTTAATACTTTTCTGTAAATGAAAAAAATGCTTCGCTTTAACATCTTCTACTTTTAGAATTAATCTATTTCTACACTTTATTATATAAAACGCACCTAAAATACCCATCACAAACCACCAAAAAACTCACCAATTAATATCAAAAATTGGTGAGTTTCCTCTAAATTCATATTAAATTTTCAATATGCCACTTGCCACGTGGGTGGCACCGCTCTATCCTCGCCACGCACTCCACATGTGCCGTCTGTGGAAACATATCAACTGGTTGAATCTCTAAAGTCTTATATCCCAGTTCATCTAAAATTCCCAAATCCCTGGCTAAAGTCCCTGGATCACAAGAAACGTAGACTATAGTTTTAGGTCCCATACTACTTATGGCTTCTAAAAGAATTTTATCGCATCCTTTTCTAGGTGGATCAACAACCACCACATCAGCTTGTACTCCCTCACTAATAAGCTTTGGAATAATCTTTTCTGCCTCGCCTACTATAAATTCTGTATTATGTATATTGTTTTCACTTGCATTTATTTTAGCATTTTCAATAGCTTCTGGTACTATTTCTACGCCTAATACCTTTTTAGCCTTCTTAGATAAAAATAGTGATATAGTACCTGTACCACAATAAGCGTCAAGCACCACTTCTCCACCACTTAAATTTGCATACTCTAGAACTTTGCTGTAGAGTATTTCAGTTTGAATTGAATTAACTTGGAAAAACGATAGTGGAGATACCTGAAATTTAAATTCTCCAATATAATCAGTTATAGTATCTTTTCCCCATAATGTAACGCAGCGTGACCCTAATATTACATTTGTTTTTTCACTGTTTATATTTTGTACTATACTGACAAGCCCTTGAATCTTTTTAGTCATTATAGCTATAAATTCTGCGCTTTGTGGAAAGTTCTTACCACTTGTAACCACTACCACCATTATTTCTCCTGTTTTAAAACCTTTTCTAATCATAATATGGCGAATTGACCCCGTATGATTTTCCTCATTATAACTTTGTATATTAAATTCACTCATCCATTGTTTTGTAAGCTTTACCACAACATCTGCTACTTTATCTTGAATATGGCAAGTTTCCATATTTACTATGTCATGACTTCTCTCCGCATAAAATCCAATACGTACCTCTCCATTTTTATTAGATACAGGTAATTGAACCTTATTTCTATAATTATAGGGATTCTCCATTCCCAGTGCTTTGTGTATTATAACATCTTCTAATTTTCCTATTCTATTTATGACCTCTTTTACCCTATTAGTTTTAAAATCCAATTGCGCATTATAATCCATATGTTGTATATTGCAGCCTCCGCAGCTTTTATATATACTGCAAATCGCCTCTACTCTGTTAGGTGATGATTCAATTATCTCTAATAATTTACCAAAAGCAAAATTTTTAGAAATTTTAACAATTTTTATTTTAACCTTTTCCCCTAAGATTGCACCAGCTACAAAAACAGTGAAATTGTCTATCTTACCTACCCCTTCACCCTGGTATCCCATGTTATCTATATTCATTATATAATCCACGTTTTTCTCAACTGGAATAACATAATTATCAAATTTTCTCTTACTTTTCATATTTTCCATCCTCCAACTCTTACTTATAACTATTAATCTACATTATTCACTACCACAGATAAATCAGCGGTAGTGAATAAAGCCTTTACTCCCACCCTTGAAACAGTGAGATTAAAGGCTTTTATCGTAAATATAATATTTAAACAAACTTATTTTTTTAATTTTTCAAAAGTATCACAATGTGTTTTTACATTATCTAAATCTCTTACTTCTTCAATTAAAACATTTTTTGCTTTACATATTTCTTCCATATTATGAATACAATTTATAGCTTCACATCTAACCCTTGGATTCATTACTATAGATTCATTATTAAATGCTTGTTTAAATTCACCCACTACATTATTATTCAGTACATTAGCTAATGAATTCTTTAATCCCTTATGAGAAAAGGTTTTACACCTTGTTGACTCACTATTATTAGCAGTTAATCTTAAAACATGAATAGTAATCGCCGAGCATATCCCAGATATGTTGTTGACGCAATCTCTTGCATTACAACTTAGTGTACCCTTCATGGTTATCCCTCCCACTATTTATTATTATATTTTATAGCTTGTAATTTATTATACTATAAAACAAATATAATAAACAGGAAAATACTTTGACTATTCTTTAAATGTCTCACATTGTGTTCTTCCACTTGTAATAGCACCGATTCCACTGACCATAACATTATCAGCAGCACACAAATTATTTTCATTATGAACACAACTTGTGGCATCACACCTAATACTTGGGCTCATCATTATAGATTCACTATTAAATACTTGTTGAAATTCCCCAACGATATTATTATTCAGTACATTAGCTAATGCATTCTTTATCCCCTTTTCAGCAAAAGTTTCACACTGCGTTTTCTCACTACTATGAGCATTTGACCCAAAAACATTGATAGTACTCGCTGAGCATAATCCAGACATATTATTAACACAATTTGTTGCAGTACAACTTAAAGTTCCACTCATGTACATCGCTCCTCACACTTATTTTTAATTATAGTTTGTAAGTTTAGCTTTTTTTATACTAAGAGTTGAATAATTAAGGTAACTACTGCACAATAATTATAGAAATAAAAAAAATAGCACCATGTAGGTGCTACAAAATAAATCAGTTGCCAAATTGTTTTATTCGTATTTATAATTATAACCATAATTGTTTAAATTATACATATTTTAAACAATTACTTTATTTAGTATTAGCTCTACCACTATACACAATTCCCCTAGATGTATTTATTGTTATAAAGGAACCAGTTTTAATAATATCAGATGCTCCCTTTGCATTATATATTATTGGGATTTCTTTTGTTGTGCATATGATAAGAACATTTACACTAGGTTCTCCTTCTTCCACAATAATTCCTGAAACTTTATCTATTATATCCAGATAATCATTGGTTAATTTTTTCACTACTAGAATATCGCCATCGCTTACAGTATCATAAGCTTCTTTTGAAGATTTCACATAATGAGCTGTTCCATAGGCTGATTTACCTATATTACCTTTACCTTGAAGTAATATATTGCCAACAATATGAACCTTCATCATGTTTGTGCTCCCCACATAATTCACTGGAATTCCAGCAGCAATAACTACTAAATCTCCTTTTTCTACGATGCCTGACTGTAATGCAATTTTAACAGATTTATCTATAAGCTCATCAGTAGAGTTAGATTTTTCTGTACATATTGGAATTACACCCCAGTTTAATGCGAGACTTCTAGCAACCTTTTCATAAGGAGTAACTGCTATAACAGGGCATTCCGGTCTATAAGTTGAAACTTTTCTAGCCGTATTACCACTTTGGGTTGCAGTAATAATAGCAGAAGCATTAAGCTCCATAGCTGTACTGCAAGTAGCTAAACTAATAGCATTTGGTACGTTAGGGATATGTTGTTTTCTTTTTTTCTTTAAATTTTGTGCATAGTCAAGATGCTGTTCAGCACTTTGTGCTATTTTAGACATTATCATTACTGTCTCTATTGGATACTTACCACTAGCAGTTTCACCACTAAGCATTATAGCATCTGTACCATCAAATATAGCATTTGCAACGTCCGAAGACTCTGCTCTTGTTGGCCTTGGATTTCTCATCATAGAATCTAACATTTGAGTAGCTGTTATAACTGCCTTTCCAGCAATGTTACATTTTTCAATAATCATTTTTTGAACAATAGGGACTTCTTCAGTAGGAATTTCAACTCCTAGATCTCCTCTTGCAACCATAATACCATCAGAAAATTTAATAATATCATCGATATTATTAACCCCTTCTCTATTCTCAATCTTAGAAAATATTTGTATATTTTCTCCGCCATTTTCATAAAGTACACGTCTTATATGAAGTACATCAGCAGCTTTCCTTACAAAAGATGCTGCAACAATATCAACTTCCTCCAAAGCTCCAAATTTTAAATCTTCAATATCTTGTTCTGTAAGTGCGGGCAAGTTTATTGAAACTCCAGGCACATTAACTCCCTTATGGTTACCTACCATACCAGTATTTGCAACCTTACAACTAATTCTTTTTCCTTTTATTTCTTCAACTACAAGTCCAACTAAACCGTCATCTATTAAAATAGTATCATTGACTTTAACATCTTTATATAATCCCTCATATGTTACTGAGCAAATAGTTTCATCTCCAACAACTTCCTCACCACAAACAACTGTAAATTTTGCGCCTTCTTTTAATTCAACTTTACCAGCAGCAAAATTTCCTGTTCTTATTTCCGGTCCTTTAGTGTCTAATATTATAGCAATATGCTTGTTAAGTTCTACTCTCAGTTCTTTTACTAAATCCATTCTTATTTTATGTTCTACATGATCGCCATGAGAAAAATTATGCCTTGAAGCATCCATTCCCTCTTCAATTAAACACTTTATAATTTCCCTATTATCACTAGCTGGTCCTACTGTACATATAATTTTTGTTTTCTTCATAAATTACTCCCCTTAAGAATATTTTTTTTAATTCATCATTTGATAAGTTATTTTAACATTACCTTAATATATAATTTAATAAGAAAGAATCTTTGATATAT
This sequence comes from Clostridium sp., assembly GCF_016650035.1. Lineage (GTDB taxonomy): Bacteria > Bacillota > Clostridia > Clostridiales > Clostridiaceae > Clostridium_AD. The sequence goes on along the minus strand of NZ_JAENWM010000001.1, from coordinate 54,041 downwards.
TATAAAGTTCCTCATCAAATACTCTAGGTATGTCTAGTGCCGTATTAATGTCTTCATCAATTATTTTACCATCTCGCATACCAATTACTCTTCCTGATTTACCTTCTATAAGCACCTCTACAGCTGCTACTCCCATTTTTGAAGCTAACATTCTATCAAAGGCACTTGGACTTCCACCTCTTTGAATATGTCCAAGTATTGTAGCTCTTGATTCAATTCCTGTTATTTCTTCAACTTGATGAGCAAGCTCAATTGCTCCGCCTATACCTTCAGCAAGTATTATTAAATTATGCATCTTACCTCTTAACTTACCTTCAAATATACCTTTGCATAAATCATCAATTTCATATCCTTTTTCAGGGATTATTACACTTTCAGCACCGCCACCAATTCCAGCATATAAGGCTATATCTCCACAATTTCTTCCCATTACCTCAACTATGCTAATTCTTTCATGAGAACTTGAAGTATCTCTAATTTTATTTATAGCATCAAGTACTGTATTTAATGCTGTATCAAAGCCTATAGCATATTCAGTATAAGACAAATCATTATCTATAGTTGCAGGTATTCCAACAGTTGATATACCCATCTCTGATAGGAATTGCGCTCCTTTGAAAGATCCATCTCCTCCAATTACTACTAGGCCATCAATACCAAATACTCTTAACACATTAGCTGCCTTTGTTCTTCCTTCTTCATCTTTAAATTCTTCACAGCGAGCAGTTCTAAGGACAGTCCCACCTTTATGAATTATATCTGAAACTGAATGTCTATTCATTTCAAAGATTTCACCATTTATAAGTCCACTATATCCTCTTTTTATTCCCATAACTTTTATACCTTTATAGATTGCCATTCTAACTACCGCTCTAACAGCTGCATTCATTCCTGGAGCATCTCCACCGCTTGTTAATACCGCAATTGTTTTCATAAACATTCCTCCTTGTATTTCTTTAGATAATAAAACAATTATAAATTCTTATTTTCTCATCGCTTTTTAAGTTGCAAAACAATTATTACTTATTTTAATCCTTGTCCCATAGGGATAAAATTCGTCCCACTATGGTTGTAATACGCCCCCATCATATGAAAAATACTCTTATACTCTAATATTATACAAAATTATCGAAACATTCAATGTTTTATACAAATAAATAATAAATTTTTATAAACTACCATACTATTATGGCGTTTTAAACCTTTTAATTGCTACAAACGGGATAAATATACTTTTCCCGTTTGTAGCATGGAATCATTTATTGTATTTTTATATTATTTTTTCCAAATAAACTTCTTAAAATTTCCATAGTATCTAATTCTTCACTTAGCCATAAGGATTTATCTACAGCATACATTTTTCTTGGTTCACTGGTGCAAAGAAATACGGCAGTACTTCCTCTATAAATGGCTAAGTTCTGCTTTATCTTTTTTAGTGCATCTTTCATCATAGTTTCATTTTCTATTAAGATATAAATTTTTTCACTATTAATTTTTAATAGTTGTTTAACATCTTCACATAATATCTTTGGTTGTTCCTCTTCTCTAATACTTACTCGACCTTTTATTATAACTATTTCATCCTCTTCCATTAAGGATTTACACTTTTCAAAGGTCTTAGGAAAAACTATTACTTCCACACTAGCATACAAGTCTTCTAAATTAATAAAAGCCATCATATCATTGTTTTTAGTCATTTTTTTAGAAACAGATGATATTATGCCACCGATAATAACTTTATCACCATCTTGAAGTTTAAAGCTATCACCAAGCATTGTGTTACCTTCTTCAAGGCTTTCATCCACAACAATGTCAGATATTCTTGTATCCGTCTGTATATTTAGAGTCTCTTCATATTCGTCTAAGGGATGACCAGATAAATATATTCCTGTCATTTCTTTTTCCATAGCTAAAAGATGTTTCTTTTTAAATTCTTTAATACTAGGATACTCTATTTCGAAATTATTATAATCATTTTCGAAATCTAAAAACAAATTTATTTGTCCCGAGATATTTCTCTTCCTATCATTATTAACCCCATCTAATATTTTTTCATAAACTGCCAGAAGTTGTGACCTATGGACTTTAAAATCATCAAAAGCTCCGGACTTAATAAGGCTTTCTACTGCTCTTTTGTTTACACATGACGTATCTATTTTGTTGCAAAAATCCATGAAACCAGTAAAATCACCTTTTTCTTCTCGATTTTTCACAATACTGTCTATTACATTTACGCCTACATTTTTTAGAGCTGTAAGGCCAAATCGTATAGTATCACCTTTAACAGTAAATCCTGCGAAACTTTCATTTATGCTAGGAGGTAAAACTCCAATATTAATTTGCACTGCATACCTAGTATAAAATGCTATTTTCTCACTAGCACCCTTTACACTGTTCAGCATAGCAGCTATAAATTCTGTGGGGTAATAACACATAAAGTAAGCTGTTTGATAACCTACAACTGCATAAGCTGCGGCATGGGATTTATTAAAAGCATAGGAAGCAAAATCCATCATTTGATCAAAGATGCGATTTGCCGCCACTTCTGTAATCCCATTACGCAAACATCCTTCTACTTCTATATTTCCATCCGTGTCCACAATTCCATTGATGAAATTATACCTTTCTTCTTCCATAACCTTATGCTTCTTTTTAGACATAGCACGACGTACAAGGTCAGATCTACCCATTGAATATCCAGCAAGTTTTCTAACAATATCCATAACTTGTTCTTGATACACCATTACTCCATAAGTAACACCTAATATCTCCTCAAGCTTTGGAGTTTCATATTCCACCTTATCGGTACTATTTTTATTTCTTATATAACGCGGAATTTCCGCCATAGGACCTGGTCTATATAAACTTATTCCCGCAATGATATCTTCTAAATTATCAGGTTTAAGTTCCTTCATAAAGCTGGTCATCCCTGCAGATTCAAGTTGAAATATACCTACAGTTTTACCTTCGCCAATCATCTTATAAACATTATGATCCTCAATATCTAAATTATCTAAATCTATGTTAACGCATCGATTAGCCTTTATAAAATCCACACAATCTCTCATAACTGTAAGTGTTCTAAGACCTAGAAAATCCATCTTTAAAAGACCAAGTTCCTCAAGAGTTCCCATAGGAAATTGTGTTACTATCATTTCATCATTTTTCTGAAGAGGAACATAATTAACTAGTGGCTTTGAAGCAATAACTACTCCTGCTGCATGAGTAGAGCTATGCCTTGGAAGTCCCTCTAGTGCTTTTGCAATATCTATAAGTGCTTCAACGCGTTCATCATCCTCATAAAGTGCATTTAGCTCTGAATTCATTTCAAGCGCTTTATCTATAGTTATACCAATTACAGACGGAATCATCTTAGCAATCCTATCTACCTCTGCATAAGAATAATTCATAGCCCTTCCCACGTCTCTTATACAAGCCCTAGGGGCCATAGTTCCAAAGGTTATAATTTGTGATACATTGGCCTTGCCATACTTCTCCACTACATAATCAATGACTGCTTGACGTCCTTCATAACAAAAATCTGAATCTATATCTGGCATTGAGACTCTTTCAGGGTTTAGAAAACGTTCAAAAATCAAATTGTATTTAATAGGATCTATCTTAGTTATACCTAGAGAATAAGCCACTATAGATCCTGCAGCAGAACCACGACCGGGCCCTGTTGGAATATCATGTTCTACTGCAAATTTCATAAAATCCCATACTATAAGAAAATAATCCACAAATCCCATTTGTCTTATTATATCAAGCTCATATTGTAGTCTCTCTACATACTTCTTGGCATCCGCGTTTAATTCGGCTATGTTATTTATGCTATCTATAGAGTATCCAGCTCCAGAGGCTTCACTAAATACCTTATACAGCTCTCCCATACCCCTGTAACAGTTTTCCTTTAGAAACCCATAAGGATCTACCCCCTCTGGTAATGGAAACCTTGGAAGCTTAGATACATGAAATTCGTAATCAAAATTACAAGACTCTGCAATTTTCACTGTATTACTTAAGGCATCCTTAACATAAGCAAAAGCTTTTTCCATTTCACCTGGAGATTTCAAATAAAATTGATCAGAAGGGTATCTCATTCTATTTTCTTCATCAACAGTTTTCGCTGTTTGAATGCAAAGAAGCACATCATGTGCCTTAGCATCCTCTTGATTAATATAATGAGTATCATTAGTACAAATTAAAGGAATTCCAGTTTCCTCGGACATTTTAATTAGAAGCTCATTTACCTTAAGCTGATCCTGCATACCATGATATTGCAGTTCTAAATAAAAACCATCTTTGAATATTTCTCTATACGAGAGTGCTATTTCCTTAGCTTTTTCATAATTATCATGTAGAAGACAACTCTGCACCTCACCACCAAGACAAGCACTACTAGCGATTATCCCTTCACTATGTTTCATCAAGAATTCATGATCAACCCTTGGTTTATAATAAAAACCCTCAATGGAAGCCGCTGATACTATCCGCATCAAATTTTCGTACCCAACTTCGTTCTTAACTAAAAGTACTAAATGGTGAGTTTGATTTTCTCTATCTGCTTGCTTTATTTTCATGGATTTAGATGCTATGTATATTTCACAACCAATAATGGGTTTAATGCCTTGCGCCTTTGCCTGTTTATAAAATTCAACGCATCCGTACATCACTCCATGGTCTGTTATAGCAATACTCTTCATGCCTAGTTCTACGGTTTTAGAAATAAGATCTTTGATTTTTCCTGAGCCATCTAAAAGGCTGTACTCTGTATGAACATGAAGATGTACAAAACTTCCTAGATCCTCACTCTCTGATTTTTGGTTCATATTTTTCACTTCCCCTCTAACCATAAATTAGCGCATTAATTTCTAAATATTTTTGCTGAAATCATAGCCTTTGCCACAGGCTCATTATTTTTATTGTACATACTAATTTCCACCTTAGAAAAGCTTCTACCTTTATCAAGAATTTCTGTATATATATCTATAACACTACCTATTTGTACCGGTTTTAAAAAATATGTAGATATACTATCCACTGAAATGTTAATATTATTATTTTGCCTTAGTGCCATTATTCCCATAGTTGATAACAGCATATTTAGTGAGCTCCAAGAAGCCGTTCCAATAGGGTCTAACATTTGAGGAATAACCTGACCATTAAAGTGTAGTCTCTCTCCCTCATTTTCGCAACTAAAACTGTTTAAAATAAGATCTTCTATAGTTTCAGCAACTTGAGGCTGCCTCAGTGCAAACTCCATTGCTCTTATAACATGTTCTATAGTTAGAACTCCCACTACCTTCTTCTTATCAATAACAGGACAAATCTTTATTCCATCCCATCCCATAATATGAGAGGCATAAGCTACAGTGGTTTTAGGAGTAACACTTATGGGGTGTTTATTCATTATTTTAACAATAAGTTCATTATCATCATTGTGCCCTTGCAGATCTCTTAAAGTCACTATTCCAATAAGCTTCATATTCTCATCTAATACTGGATATCTCTCATGGTTAGTTTCTGCAATTATTTCCCTAAGCGTAGCAACAGTATCAGTCCCCATGAGACACGTAACCTCAACATCCATAACATCTTCTACTAAAATAATTTCCTTTTTGATCATACTTTCATAAATAGCTTTGTTTATCATACTTGCTACTGTAAATGTATCATATGTAGAAGATAGTACTGGTATACCTTTTTTGTTTGCTAAACTCTTAATTCTCGCACTACAATCAAATCCTCCAGTAATCAATACTGCTGATTCATTTTCAAGGGCAAGCTGTTGTACCTCTTCACGGTTTCCAACAATAAGTAAGTATCCTGGCCCTATATATTTACTTATGTTTTCTACATTCATAGCTCCTATTATAAATTTATTTAAGCTTTTATTTATACCTGCATTTCCACCTAGAACTTTCGCGCCAAGGATGTCAGTAACTTCAGCATATGTTAAGCTTTTAATATTCTTCTTATCCACCTTAGCCACTCTTATAGTGCAAACTCCAGGTACAGTATTTACAATTCCCATGTTTTCAGCTTCTTTTATTGCTCTATATACTACACCATCACTAAGACCAAGTTCGCTACTGACCCGCCTCACTGATATTTTTGTTCCAACTGTTAGAGACTGAATATAATTAATAATCTCTTCATGCTTTGACATAAGATTTAGTACCTTCCTTCGATTCTTAATTCTTCAGCAATCTTTTCTATCCTTCGGAGTCTATGATTAACCCCAGATTTTCCTACTGGTGGCTCAAGTATTGCACCAAGTTCTTTTAATGATTCATCGGGATACTCCATTCTGAGCTCTGCAATTTCCCTTAAATTTTTAGGAAGTCTCTTAAAACCTAATTCCCTTTGTATTAATTTAATGCTTTCTACTTGTCTTACTGAAGCATTTACTGTTTTACTAAGATTTGCAGTTTCACAGTTTACAATCCTATTTACATTGTTTCTCATTTCCTTCATTATTCTTACATTCTCTAGGAATAATAACGAAGTATGTGCCCCAATTATATTAAGCAGGTCAACAATTTGCTCACCCTCTTTTATGTAAATTACATAACTACTTTTTCTTTGAATTATTTTTGCAAATAATCCATAACTATTAATAAGTGTACATAGTTCCAGTGCATAATCACTGTCATGTGTAACAAATTCCACATGATAATTTTTCTCTGGATTGCTAATACTTCCGCCACCTAAAAAAGCCCCTCTTATATACTTCCGTTTACATTCTTCAGCATCAATTAACCTATCTGGTATAGTATAATCTATGGAAAAGAAATTACCATCTTCTAGTACTGCCACTTCCTTTAAGAGCCCTTTAACTCCCATTTCTTCTGTAATTATAACCACATAAACATTATTTTTCTTAAGAGAATTACTTCTCTTAACAAGGAGTCTTGGATGAATTAAAAAATGTTCCTTTAATAATTTAAAAATCAGTCGTGCTATTGCAGGATTTTCAGTGGTTATTTGAAAATTTATTTGTTTATTTGACCCCAGTCCAATTGTTCCACTAACCTTCATTATAGCCGCCAGTTCAGCCATGGCTTCTTTCTTACTCATTTCTGTAAATCTGCAAATTTCATTTTTAACCTTAGACGAAAATGACATTACTCTACTCCTTATTATCTTTATTTTCCTTAAACCGCCTTGATAAATAAAAGTAATCTATTATTTTCCTTTTATCATAGAATAACTTTTTCTCCATAATTGTTTCCACTAAAATAGCTGCAAGTTTTTCTTCATCATGTCTTACATGCCCTTTTATAACCTTAACAAAATCACTCTTAATTACTTTTATACCAAGCTTTGCAACTTCTTTTTCATTTATATTAACCATAATGGAATTATCTTTTAGGTATGAATTTTCTAAATCAATGCTTATTTTTCCTATGTTTACTAAAACGCAATCAATAGCTTTAAAGTGTGCATGTTTATTAATAGCTTTTATATGGTCATTCACACCATAATTATCACTTTCCCCAGGTTGAGTCATGATATTTGAAACATAAATTTTTAAGGCTTTTGTTTTGCGTAATGCATCCCTTATTTCCCTTACCAGTAGATTTGGAATAATGCTAGTATATAAACTACCAGGACCTAAAATAACTGCATCTGCATTACTTATAGCAATTAGTGCTTCCTTAATCGCTTTAGCATCTTTAGGCTCAATAAATACCTCATCTATTGTACTATTGTACTCTATGACAGCTTTTGGTATATTAGATTCTCCATAGATTATTTTACCATTTTTAAGCTTTGCCTTTAAAATCATATTATCTAATGTAACTGGAATAACCCTTCCCGTCACCGCTAGTACCGAACTCATTTTCTGAACAGCTTCTTCGAAATTATTTGAAATTCCATCCATAGCTGCTAAAAACAAATTACCAAAACTTTGGTTTTTTAATCTTCCATCTTTAAATCTATATTGCAATAACTCTTCTAGTAGTGGCTCAGTGTCTGCTAAGGCCAAAATACAATTTCTAATATCACCCGGAGGAAGAATACCTAAATCATCTCTTAAGACTCCTGATCCCCCACCATCATCTGCAACTGTAACTATTGCAGTAATATTATTGGTATATTTCTTTAATCCTCGGAGCATAGTTGATAACCCAGTACCCCCTCCGATTACTACAATCTTAGGGCCCTTCATAAGGACCCTATTTTTATATGCTGGATCTTGAAACTTTGTAGGATCAATAGTTACATCTAGATTACCTGCATTTATTAACATTATAATATACTTAATAACTTTTACTAAAGCTACATATATCATTAACGAACCGAGACCTATTAATAGTATAGAGAACCCTATTTGCCTAGGATAAAAATATTCTTTATTTATAAACTCAATAATTCCAAAAATCGTGAACACTAGTCCAAAAATCCCTAGAAATATCCATCTCTTTATCTTAATTGTAAGCTTCAAAAATCCACCAAACATCATAACTTATCATTGCCTCTATTTACATCTTCATAAATGTCCCTGTGATCTATATTAACCTTATAGCCGCTATGCTCTAATATTTCATAGATTTTATTGGCTATAGCTACTGATCTATGTCTTCCCCCTGTGCAACCTATAGAAACTATCAGTTGTCTTTTTCCCTCTTTTTTATAATTTGGTATTAGATATATTAACATATCTTGAAGCTTATCTATAAATGTTTTAGTCCCTTCAAAATCTAACACATAATCTCTAACAGGTTTATCATTACCTGAATACTGCTTAAGCTCAGGAATATAATACGGATTAGGCAAAAACCTAACATCAAATACTAAATCTGAATCCACAGGTATTCCATATTTAAATCCAAAAGAAAGTACAGTTATTACAAGTTTAGTTTCTATCTGTCCTTCCTCACCATAAATTTCATTTATTTTATCTGTAAGTTGTCTTGCAGAAAGTTTAGTAGTATCGATTATATGGTCAGCACGCTCACGTACATCCTTAAGTTTTTTTCTTTCAGAAGCAATTCCATTTAAAACTCTTCCCTCTGGTGCTAGTGGATGTTTTCTTCTTGTCTCTTTATACCTTTTAATAAGCGCTTCATCTGAAGCCTCTAAAAATAAAATTTCATATTTATATCCCTCATCTTTTAGAAAAGTTAAGCTTTCAAATAAATCATCGAAGAACTTTCCGCCTCTAATATCTATAACAAGTGCTATTTTATCTATATTTCCATTAGTTTTATAACACGCCTCCGCAAATTTAGGAATTACTGTAGGTGGTAAATTGTCCACACAAAAGAATCCTAAATCCTCGAGATTTCGAATAGTTTGTGTTTTGCCTGCACCTGATAATCCTGTCAATATAAGAAATCTCATTAAAAACCCTCCTCTAAAAAATTATGATATATTTTTTTTAACTCTATTGTACTAATACAGTTTTATTCTTTAATTATAACACAACTGCGATTAATTAGGCACAAAAAAATGCACAGAAGCTTAACTTGCTGTGCACCAAAAAAAACTTATTTTTATTGTAACCTACTCTTTAGGGATCTATAAATCTTCTCCCCAAATCTTTACTTCAGTGTAAAGTTTCACGCCAAATTTTTCTTCAACTTGATTTTGAACAATAAGAATCAAATCCAAAATGTCCTTTGCACTGCAATTTTTTCTATTTATAATAAACCCAGAATGTTTTTCAGATACCTGAGCGTCTCCAACACAAGTACCCTTTAACCCACATTCTTGTATAAGAAGACTTGCATAATGACCCTCCGGTCTTTTGAATGTACTACCTGCTGATGCGTATTCTAGTGGTTGTTTATCACTTCTTATTTTTGCAAGATGGTCCATCCTAGCTTTTATAACTTCTTTGTCTCCCTTTTGAAGGCACAGAGTAACCTCTACTACTGTATGACCATGTTTTAGAACTGCACTACTTCTATATTCAAGTTTCATTTCGTCTTTGGCTAAAGTTAATAGTTTACCATTATTATCGATAACTAACACACTTTCCATTACCATAGACATTTCACCATCATAAGCTCCAGCATTCATAGCTGCCGCACCACCAATGCTCCCTGGAATTCCACTTGCAAACTCCATACCTTTAAGTCCTGCGCCTAAAGCACTATGTGCCACATCGTATAGCGTAGCACCACTTTCTGCGATTATTTTATTCCCTTGTACCTGGATTTTATTAAGCTTAGATAATTTTAAAACTACTCCTCTAATTCCACCGTCTTTTACAAGCAAATTAGACCCATTACCAATTAAATAATAATTAACTTTATATTCTTTACAAATTTTTATTACAGCTGAAACTTGGTTAATATCTTCTGGTGTTACTAAAATGTCAGCTGGTCCACCTACTTTAAAATAAGTATGAGTTTTCATTTGTTCATTTAGCTTTATGTTTGCTCTGTCTATTACTTCTTCTAATTTTTTAATTAATTCTACGTATAGCTTCATAATTTACTCCTTGAAAACATTAATATTTTAATCTTATAATCTTATAATTTATGGTATAAAATTATAGCTCCTTTATTTTACCCTTTTCTTTTAGATAATTCAACAATTTATTTTCATCGCTATTCATTATTAATTTCTCAGGCATATTAATTTCTTCTAAAAGTTTATTCACAAGGTCAAATCCCCCTATGTCAAAGCAAGTATGCGCATCGCTACCTATGATCATTTTAACTCCATATTCTTTGCAAAGCAAAGCAATTTTTTTACAATTGCCCTCACTCCCCACTCTCGAACCTTTAAGAGAGCTATTATTTAGCTCAATTATAATATCTTTTTCCAGCGCCTTTTTCACCATAGCCTCCCGATTGATTGAAAAAACTGGATTCCCACTATGTCCTATAATATGAACATTAGGGTTATCCATAGCCCCTAAAATTGCTCTAGTATTCTCCTCTTCATTTCCCGGTTTTACACATACATCATGTAAACTTGCAATTATAAAATCTAACTTCTCCTCAATATAATCGGGAATATCAAGCTTTCCATCATAGTCCATTATATTAGCTTCGCAACCTCTTAGTATTGTAACTCCATATATCACTCTAGGTATCACTCTTATGTTTCCAAAATAAAACATATGTGGCCCACCTGGCATTTTAGGACCATGCTCAGAGGTTCCTAATATTTTTATTCCCTTAACTTTTGCCTCTCTGACATTCTCAAGTAAAGTAGTATATGCATGACCACTTACTATAGTATGTGTATGTACATCAACTACATATTTCATATGCGTACCCTCTTTCGTTATTTACTGTTTTTAAAATATTCTGAAACACACTGCGCCGCCTTACTATCCATTGAAGGTGTCTCCATGAGCTCCGTGCTACTTGCACTTTTTATATTATCAATGCTACCAAACTTCTTTAAAAGCTCTCGTCTTCTCTTTTCACCTATATTAGGTATATTATCCAATATAGAATATAGTGTTCTCTTATCTCTAAGTGTTCTGTGGTAAGTAATGGCAAATCTATGCACCTCATCTTGTATTCTAGTAATTAAATGCATACTTTGAGAATTACTTTTCATAATTAGTTCTATATTATTATATATTAAACCTCTAGTTTTGTGCTTATCATCCTTTACCATCCCACAAACAGGTATATTAATGTTAAGACTATTTAAAACTTCTAACGCCACATTAACTTGTCCTTTGCCTCCATCCATTAGAATTAAATCAGGAAACACACAAAATTTACCCTTACTTAGTTCTAAATGTCTCTCTTTTATTTTTTCTACTTCCTGGAGACCACGAATAAACCTTCGTTCTAGGATTTCTCTCATACTATCATAATCATTAGCTCCTATAACAGATTTTATTTTAAACCTTCTATAATCACTATTTTTAGGTTTTCCATTTTCAAAAACTACCATACTACCTACAGAATCCACTCCCATAATATTCGAAATATCATAGGATTCAATTCTCTCTGGTATTTCATCCAGATTTAATAACACTGTAAGCTCCTGCAATGCTACTTTGTGAATTTCCTTGTCGTGCTTATCCTTTAGCTTAAATCCTTCTAAAGTTATCCTAGCATTATTTTGTACCATGTCTAGCGTCTTTTTCTTTTCTCCCTTTTGAGGAACTTTAATAGTAACCACTGCTTCTTTTTTATCACTAAGCCACTGCTGCAAAATCTCTCCTTCATTTATAAAAGGCACATATATTGTTTTAGGAATAAAGGCTGTACCCCCATAAAATCTCTTTATAAAGCTTTCTATAAGTTCAGTACCTACCTCATCTGCTGAATCATCTAAAATAAAATGTTCCCTTCCTATTATCTTACCATCTCTAAGAAAAAATATCTGTAGGCAAACATCTTTTTCATGAACATATACATTAATAAAATCTTCATTTTCACAATTTCCTATTACAATCTTTTGTTTATCATTTATTTTATCTATAGCCATTATTTTATCACGAAATAATGCCGCACTTTCAAATTCCAGGTTTTCTGAAGCGATTTCCATTTGTTGCTTTAAACCATCTCTTATATTTTTATCTTTTCCTGTAAGTAAATCCACAGTATTTTTTATTATTTTCCCATATTCTTCTTTATTAATAAACCCAGCACAAGGGGCTTTGCATAGCCCAATATGATAGTTCAAACAAGGTCTAGTGTTGGGCAACCCCTCTTTTATAGTTCTCTTGCAGGTTCTAAGAGGAAATACTTTTTTTATAAGCTCCATAACACTATATACAGCTGATGAATCCGTGTATGGACCAAAATATTTACATCCATCACTTGCAATGTTCCGTGTTACAAAAATCCTAGGAAATTCCTCATTTATAGTTATCTTTATAAAAGGATAGTGCTTATCGTCCTTTAACAAAATATTATATCTAGGACTATGTTTTTTAATAAGATTACACTCTAGTATCAGCGCCTCCATTTCTGAATCCGTTACGATATACTCAAATTCAGCTATATTTTTTACCATAGCCCTTACTTTTTCAGAATGACTCTTAGAACTTTGAAAATATTGTCTTACTCTATTTTTTAATATTTTAGCCTTACCTACATATATTATTTCGCCAAGATTATTTCTCATAAGATATACCCCTGGTGCCTCTGGAAGAATCTTTAGTTGATATGCAAAATCAAACACATTAGAAACCCCCTTTTCATTATATGCTAAGTTATCGACCTGTGTTAATTCATCAAAGTATTTGTGGCAATACATAAATTGTATATATAAGCCCTAACACCATAATTATTCCTTCTATAATTCTACCTACCTTAGACCCCACTACATATGTATATGGAAACTTAAATTTTTTCTTTAAAAACGGATAAAATAGTGGCACCCCCATTTTAGTAAACATATCTCCTACTAAATGAGACCCAAATCCTATAGTAAAAGGATATACAAGTGGTGGAAGCGAGTATTTATTACAAGTATATCCTATCATTAGCATAAATAACATCATTCCAGTTAAACTATGTAAGAGTCCATTTCTGTGAGTCGAAAACCCAATAATTATAAAGGATAGTGCTAAAGCTTTAAGCGCAATCTCCTTAGTATACAAGAAATCAAACCATAGTATTATTATCCCCAAACAAACATATATAGCCACTTTTGTGTTTTTGTTTTTAAACGGTAATATATACTTATTAATCATACTCTTCGGAGAATCTATATCTGGTAATATCGAGGCTAAAATAACCACAACCAAACCAATATAAGTAAATTTCCCGGGCAATTTATTACAAATTGCTACATACATCACGCCACCAATACCCGCATGAGTCTTACCTGTCATCTGCTGTCACCTTCTTTAGTTCGTCTTCACCTATGATGCTCATCTTTTCTACAAAATATAATACAGTCAGATATTATTTTCATATCTGACTGTATTATATCATACGTTCGTGTATTTACTTCTATTTCAAATAAGCACTAATCATATCTTGAGTTATTCTAGCAGCTTCAACTCCACCCACTCCACCTTCTTCTACAATTACTGCAATTGCAATTTGTGGATTATCATAAGGTGCAAAACTAATAAACCAGGAATGTGCTTGCATTGCTTTACCATCAGCGTCATTATGATCTGCAGTTCCAGTTTTTCCACAAACCGTTATTCCCGAAACAGCTGCATTAGTGCCAGTTCCATCACTTACTACCTCTTTCATTAAATCCTTCATAGTCTGAGCAGTTTGCTTTGACATAGTTTCTTCTAGAAGTTTAGGTTCTATTTTCTTTATAGATTTACCTTTACTATCCAATATTTCACTAACAAGCATTGGTTGCATCATAATACCGTCATTGGCAATAGTGCTTGCAACTAATGCCATTTCCATAGGACTAGCTAAAACTCCAGACTGTCCTATAGCGCTTTGTGCAATATTTCCTTTTTCATTACTTTTGTAAGAAGGAAATCTACTATTTTCTATTGTTAACCCTTGTGCTGGAGTATCTTTATTGAAATAAAATTTTTCTGCTGTTTCTTTAAGAGCATTATTTCCTAAATCTATACCTAAAGTACCAAAAACCACATTACTCGAATTCACAAAAGCATATTTAAAGTCTATGTTTCCATTAGCCTCTCCACCGAAATTCTCCAAAGATGAACTTTCATTGAATACTAACTTACCATTATCCTCAAATTTCCTATTGTAAACATCGGGAATGTTTTCTAGTGCACTTATAGCAGTAATAGTTTTAAAAATAGACCCTGGTGGATATAGTCCTGATACAGCCCTATTAAGCAGTGGCATATCCTTATTTGCAAGTATTGTTTCCCAATCTCTAGCTAAATTATTCGGATCATAAGTAGGCATTGACACCATAGCTAAAATCTCACCAGTTTTAGGATTCAAGGCTACTACTGAGCCTTTAACTTTCCCTCCACCCTTAATTTCAGATTTACTTAACGAATCAAAAGCTACCTTCTGAAGCTTAGAATCAAGTGTAGTTTTTAAACTATTACCAACCTTTTCCTCCTCATCCGTGCCAAAGGAAAAAAACTTTGACACATCTGATTGATTCCCCATAAGCTCTGCATCATATTTTTTTTCAAGACCTGTAAGTCCATAAACAGGGTCAATATATCCTATAGCATGAGTAAAAGCTTCTCCTCCTAAATATTTCACTTTTTGAGAGGTTGCATCTATTTTTGTACTTTTAGTTAAAGCCACCATATCTTTATCGTAAATTGTTCCCCTTAACACCTTATTTCTTTCTGCCCATAATCTATTATTAAAAGTACTAGCCACGATTTTTTCACTATTAAAAATATAAAAATAAGATATGTAGGAAATTAAGGCAATAAAAAGTATTAAGAACACTAACATGACCTTTTTTATATTAATCACAAAATCATTCATAACTTTGTCCATCCTCCGATATCTTTTGAAGTATCCCTAGGGAAAAGAAGATTATTACCATAGAACTTCCACCATAACTAACTAATGGAAGCGTTATGCCCGTTAATGGAATAGCTCCAACTACGCCGCCTACTATAACGAGTACTTGTGCCGCTATCATTGTACTATAACCCACCGCAAGAAGTCTCGTAAATTTATTTTTACCATAAACAGGCACTCTCATGCTTCTATAAAACAGTAAAAAATATAATATAAGTATAGCAAACCCAGTTAAAAGACCCATTTCTTCACAAATAACCGCAAAAATAAAATCCGATTCTCTTACTGGAACCATATAAGGAAATCCAAGCCCAATACCTGTTCCAGAAAGTCCTCCTGACGCTATAGAAATTAATGATTGAACTACCTGATGTCCTTTATTGTAGCCATACTTCCATGGATCTCCCCAAATCATAAACCTTAACTGAACATGGTCAAACATTTTATAGCTTATAAATCCACCTACTATAAAAAGACCTAGACATACTAGTACATATTTAAAATTCGAAGTGGCAATAAATAACATAGTTACTGAAATCGCAAAAAATATAAGTGCTGAACCTAAATCCTTTTGAATCACCATAAACCCAAGTGAAACCATAACTACAATTCCTGGCTCAATCAAGGGCTTTAATTTCATAAACTCTGACTTCCCCTTAAGATTTATTCCGTAATATTGTAGTGTTGCTGCTAAATATGCAACAAGTGATAACTTACCAAATTCCGTAGGTTGAAAACCAAAACCTCCAATAAATATCCAATTTTTAGCTCCATTTATTTCTTTCCCAAATAAACTTCCCATAGACATAAGAATAAGCGTACATATCATATAAAACCATCTGTACTTTCCAAACTTAGTTAAACTAGGGAAAAGCACTACCACTAAAATAAATACAGCAATTCCCACGGTATACCATATGAGTTGTTTAAGAGCAATAGAAGGATCTAACCTATATAGCATTGCCATCCCTAAAACCGCTAAGACATTTGAAAACAGCAAAATATATTTATCTCCATCGGGAAAAAACCTTGTTATTATAAAATGAGAATAAGCAAAAAGAAGGCATACTATTATACCCATTATAATTGCACCTTTATCAAATCCTTGTTTACCAATAAAAGATATATTTAAAAATAAAACTATGCATAAAAGATAGGTATACCTTAGAAGTTTCCGCTCTTCCACTATACTTTCCATACTATCACCTCACTCAAACTCGCAATTTATCCTATAACCTTAAAAATTGAAGTTCCTATTTTAATTTCATCACCTTTTTTTATATCTACCTTGTCCACAACTTTCTTTTTGTTCATTAGTGTGCCATTAGTACTCCTTAAATCCTGTAAAACATAATTTGTATTTTTCAAAAATATTCTAGCATGCTTAGAAGACACGTATTTATCTCCTAAAATCAGAAGATTGTCAGCCTTTCTTCCTATGGTAAGCTCATCATTTAGAGGAATAACATCACCAATTCTTAAATTAAAATTCTCTCCTCTTTCTATAACCTCAAGCCCCATAGTTTTCTTCACTACTGGTTTCTTCTTTACACTGCCACCTTTCATGTCTTTATACATAATTCGCAGTGCAAATATTATTATAATGTAAATAATCGCTATAATTGCATATCTCATAATCAAACTTATATTCCCCATACTGCATATTCTCCTCTTTAAAAAATAATCAAAGGCTAGCATTGAAATAATATGCTAGCCTATACTAAATTATAACATCTTTTTTAAATATTGTCCCGTATATGAATTTACATTTAAAGATATTTCTTTTGGAGTTCCAGTGCATAAAACAGTACCGCCCATATCTCCACCCTCGGGACCCAAATCAATAATATAGTCAGCGCACTTTATAACATCTAAATTATGTTCTATTACCACTACAGTATTTCCCGAATCCACAAGTCTTTGTAGTATTTTAATAAGTTTGCTAACATCATCAATATGAAGTCCTGTAGTAGGCTCATCTAAAATATAAAAAGTCTTACCAGTACTCCTTTTAGATAACTCAGAGGCTAATTTAATTCTTTGTGCCTCGCCGCCCGATAATTGTGTTGAAGGTTGCCCTAATCTAACATAACCAAGTCCCACATCCATAAGAGTTTGAAGCTTACTATAAATTCTCGGAATATTTTCAAAGAACTTTACAGCTTCCTCAACAGTCATATCTAAAATTTCATGAATATTTTTGCCCTTATATTTAACCTCTAGTGTCTCTCTATTATATCTTTTTCCTTTGCAAACCTCACAAGGCACATATACATCAGATAAAAATTGCATTTCTATTTTAATAATTCCATCACCACTACAAGCCTCACATCTTCCACCCTTTACATTAAAACTAAATCTACCGGGCTTATATCCACGTATTTTCGACTCCGAGCTCATAGAGAAAACCTCTCTAATTATATCAAAAACCCCTGTATATGTAGCTGGATTAGATCTTGGAGTACGACCTATAGGACCCTGATCAATATTAATAATTTTATCTATATTCTCTACCCCTAAAATATCTTTATGAAGTCCTGCGTTTCTCTTAGATTTATTTAACTTCTTGTTAAGCCCCTTGTATAAAATATCATTTATAAGTGTACTCTTACCAGACCCCGAAACCCCTGTAACACAAGTAAAAACTCCCAGTGGAAACGTAACGCTTACATTCTTAAGGTTATTTTGATTAGCATTAATCACCTTTATACAGTTCCCGTTAGAAACTCTCGTATGCTCAGGAGCTACAATCTTCTTTTTACCACTTAAGTATTGACCAGTAATTGACGTCTCACAGTTTTTTATGTCTTCTATACTTCCTGCCACCACAATTTCTCCACCATGTTCACCAGCTCCTGGTCCGATATCCACAATAAAATCTGCTTCCATCATAGTGTCCTCATCATGCTCTACCACAATCAAAGTATTCCCTATATCCCTTAAATGCTTTAATGTCTTAATAAGTTTTGCATTATCCCTTTGATGAAGACCAATACTAGGCTCATCTAGAATATATAAAACTCCCATCAAACTAGACCCTATTTGAGTTGCAAGTCTTATTCTCTGAGCTTCTCCACCAGAAAGCGTACCTGCGGATCTTGATAGATTTAAGTAATTAAGTCCAACATTTTTAAGAAAACTAAGTCTATCATTTATCTCTTTGAAAATTTGATTAGCAATAAGCATATTTTTCTCTGATAATTTAATGTTTTCTAAAAAGGTAACCTCATCCGTAATGGACATCTTACAGAATTCATATATATTCTTGCCCCCCACAGTTACTGCTAGTGCCTCAGGACTTAACCTGGCTCCCTTGCACTTAGGACAATGATTATCACTCATATATTGTTCAATTTCTCTTTTTATATAATCGGAAGAAGTATCAACATAACGTCTTTTCAAATTATTTATAATACCCTCGTAGGTGTGATTAAAAGTACCCGTTCTAAATTCCTTAACATAGTTTACTTTAATACGTTGTCCACCGGTTCCATAAAGTATTATTTTAAGAATTTCTGGATCATATTTTTCTATAGGTGTATCTAGATCAAACTTATATTTTTCTCCTAGTGCCCGTAGTACTGCAAAAGTCCACGAATCATCTTTAAGACTACCCTCTCCAAAAGACAATATAGCTCCGCCCTTTATACTCTTGCTCCTATCTGGCATTATTAAATCTTCATCAATTTCCATAAGAGTACCAAGCCCGTCACAGGTATCACACTTACCATATGGAGAATTAAAAGAAAACATTCTAGGAGCGAGTTCCCCTAGACTTATGCCACAATCCACGCAAGCAAAATGCTCACTAAAAAGTATATCTTCCCCATCCACAATACTGGCAATTGCAGATCCTTCAGCAAGTTTAAGCGCACTTTCTAGTGATTCCGAAAGTCTACCAATAGATTCCTCTTTCACAGAAATCCTATCAATTACTATCTCTATACTATGCTTTTTATTCTTTTCTAACTTTATTTCCTCTTCCATAAGCTCGACTATATTTCCATCTATTCTAGCGCGAACAAAGCCATTCTTTTTAATATTCTCTAAAATTTTAACATGTTCACCTTTTTTTCCCCTTATTATAGGTGATAAAATTAAAAGCTTGGTTTTAAGTGGCAACTCCATTAATCTATCCACCATCTGATCCACTGTTTGCTGAGATATCTCCTTACCACACTTAGGACAATGAGGCGTTCCAGCTTTAGCATAAAGCAGTCTCAAATAATCATAAATTTCAGTTACCGTACCCACTGTAGAACGTGGATTTCTATTAGTAGTTTTTTGGTCTATAGAAATAGCAGGAGATAGCCCCTCTATGTACTCAACATCCGGCTTATCAATATTACCTAAGAACTGCCTTGCATAGGCTGAGAGGGATTCTACATACCTTCTTTGACCCTCTGCATATAATGTATCAAAAGCAAGTGAAGATTTACCAGAACCTGAAAGACCAGTAAACACAACTAATTTATCTCTCGGTATTTCTAGATCTACATTTTTTAAATTGTGAACCTTAGCTCCCTTTATAATAATCTTATCCCTCATAACCTTCTCCTTTGTGTGTTAAACCATCCCCTGAATTGCGTTGAAATGTATTTAAATATTTTTAATTTGCTTCTTGAGTTTATATATTATATCCCTAAGCTCAGCAGCTCTCTCAAACTGTAAATCCTTAGCTGCCTGCTTCATCTCATTTTCATATCTATCCATTAACTTTTTAGTTTCCTCATAATTTGCTTCCATAGCAGCTTCAAGAGTTTCATACACCACTTCATCCTCTGCAACTGTTACAGCTCCAATCACTTCCCTAATATCTTTCATAATAGTAGTTGGTGTAATACCATTCTTTTCATTATAGTCCATTTGAATTTTTCTACGTCTATTAGTCTCGAAAATAGCTTTCTCCATAGACTTAGTAATTCTATCTGCATACATAATTACTTTACTCTCTGAATTTCTTGCAGCTCTTCCTATTGTTTGAATTAATGAGGTTTCAGAACGCAAAAATCCTTCCTTATCTGCATCAAGTATTGCAACAAAAGCTACTTCCGGGATATCTAATCCTTCTCTTAAAAGATTTATACCTACTAGCACATCATAAGTGCCACGCCTTAAATCTTGGATAATTCTCATTCTTTCTATTGTATCAACATCCGAATGTAGGTAGGCGATTTTCATTCCCATTTCCATAAAGTACTTAGTTAAATCCTCTGACATTTTTTTAGTAAGAGTTGTAACTAAAACTCTAAACCCTCTTTTTATTGTGTCCTGAATGTTAGAATACAAATCATCTATTTGACCTTTAACCGGCTTTATAGCTATTTCAGGATCTAGAAGGCCTGTAGGTCTTATTACTTGTTCTGCTACATTTTCACTATGCTCTGATTCATAAACACTTGGGGTAGCACTTACGAAAACTGTTTGGTTTAAACTCTGCTCAAACTCTGGAAAGTTCAGCGGTCTATTATCATAAGCCGATGGAAGTCTAAACCCATACTCAATTAAATTAGTCTTTCTCGATTTATCTCCTCCAAACATAGCTCTAACCTGTGGAAGAGTTACATGGCTCTCATCTATAAACATTAAGTAATCTTTTGGGAAATAGTGCATTAGTGTTTGAGGTGCCGTTCCTTTTGGCCTACCATCTAGGATCCTAGAATAGTTTTCTATACCACTACAGTAGCCAACCTCTCTTATCATTTCGATATCATAATTGGTTCTTTGCTTAAGCCTTTGTGCCTCTAGTAATTTGTCCTGTGATATAAGCTCTTTTAACCGAATCTCTAACTCCTCTTCTATTTGTTCAATAGCAGGCTCTAATTTTTCCTTTGAAGTAGCAAAATGGGAAGCTGGAAAAATAGATACATGCTTTAAAGATCCAATAATTTCTCCTGTTAGCGAATTAAAAGATCTAATTTTATCTATTTCATCCCCAAAAAATTCCACCCTAACTCCTTCACCACTGGAAGACGCTGGAAATATATCAACAGTATCACCTCTTACTCTAAAGGTCCCACGAATAAAATTAATGTCATTTCTCTCATACTGTATATCTACTAATTGTCTTAACACTTCATTTCTATCCTTTTCCATACCTTGCCTTAGTGAAACTGTAAGTTTTTTATACTCTTCTGGGTTTCCAAGTCCATATATACATGAAACTGAAGCCACAACAATAACATCATTACGCTCTAGAAGCGCAGAGGTAGCTGAATGTCTTAATTTATCAATATCATCATTAATAGATGAATCTTTTTCTATGAAGGTATCTGTCTGTGCAATATAAGCCTCAGGCTGATAATAATCGTAATAAGACACAAAATACTCAACGCAATTGTCCGGAAAAAAGTCTCTGAACTCTGAGCAAAGCTGTGCCGCTAAAGTCTTATTATGAGCAAGCACCAAAGTAGGCTTTTGAACTCTCTCAATAATATTAGCCATGGTAAAAGTCTTACCTGACCCTGTTACTCCTTTAAGAGTTTGAAACTTTTTATCCTCCTCAATGCCACGCACTAGACTATCAATCGCCTGCGGTTGGTCTCCAGTAGGTTTAAACTTTGAATGCAGTTTAAATTCATTCACAAAATCACCACCTTGTTCGATAATAATTATTAATCGCTATCTTATATGGAACATTTGTTCTCACTTTACATTCTAACTATAAGTCTTTATTATGTCAATATATTCTATGATAAATTCACTAGTAATTAATGTAAATCATTCATTAACAGCCTTAATAGTATATTCTGACCCTCAAAAAAAAACTTGCCTCAGTATAACTACTAAGACAAGTCTTTATGTTTTTCTTTTGTTGTACTTTTATAGAACTTCTACAGTTTCTATAGTTTCTACAGTTTCTATGTTTTCAGTTACTTCTGTATTTTCTAAGTCGCAAACATTTTGTTCTGCAATATTTTCTTCGATTGTATCATTACCTACCTCGACTTCATTTACATTTAACATGGTTAAGAATTTTACAATCTTTTTATTGACTATACCTACACCAAATAAAACAAATGAAATACCTCCATATATACCAATTGGTTCAACTATTCCTGGTAGAAGTTGAGATGTTAATAATGCTTTTCTTATAGTAACAATATCATACCCATCAGCTAAGGCTTGAGTGACAGTACTCCTATACAATAAGATATTATTAACTAATAATGTAACTCCAACCAATGCTACAACTGAAGCAACAATAAACAAAACAATTGAAAAACCTGATTTCTTAGATACTTTTTCTCCTTTAATTCCCATAATAATTCGTCTCCATTTCCGCCCTTAAAGGCTATATTATAATTTCAATTTATTTTTTTCTAAGTTATAATCTTTATAACTTGGTCTATACAGTTTTGAAGATTACTAACTTATGTAATTCATAATACTATGGGATTGTTTCGTTTAGGTGTCAATATTGTGAACATTTTATAACTAATAGGTAATATAGCTATAAATTTACTTCAAATTAAAAAAGGACAAGTCCATAATTTGGCTTGTCCTTTTATAATCATATATAATAACTTTCTTAATCTATCATTCTTCTACCTATTACAAAGTTATCTCTATAATAGCCAGTAAGTTCTGATATTCTTATAATATCTCCAGTTTTCGGAGCCTGCATAAATTTATTATCTCCAATATATATTCCTACATGAGACACTTGACTAGGCTGAGATGTATTCGTTCTGAAATATATTAAATCTCCCTTTTGAAGATCATTTATATTAACAGCAGTTCCTACATTTACCTGATCCATAGTTACTCTAGGCAAATTTATATCGAAGTTTTTATAAACATACTGTACATACCCTGAACAATCAAATCCCAGTGGCGTTGTACCTCCCCATATGTAAGGTATCCCTAAAAACTTACTAGCATATGTTATTATCATATCACCAGTTATTTGTGTGTTAGCTTGTTTAGCATTATTAACTACGCTTACATATGATTTATATATATATCCCCATCCACTTGCATACTTAATTTTATAGAAATAGCCTTCTGTTCCATATATAAGCACCTTATTATTCGGATAAACTTTACCCAGAATATTATTGCTTATAGAAGCCGTTCCTCTTACATTTAAAAAATCAGATGCTGTAACAGTACCAACCCCAGTAGATTCTATTTGAGGTGTGCTCACAGCGCCTCTACTTATAGATGTGCTTGTACTATTATTGCTTGCGGTTACAGTCTTATATTCAACAATCGCAACATATAATGAACTTACATAGCTTGTTTTGCCATTATACATTATCTTGTAAAAACCATTCGTTTTTTCATATATTGTAACCTTACTTCCACGTTTAAGAACACCATTAACAGAATAAGATAATCCCGCTCCAGATCTTACATTTAAGTAATCTGCTGTTGTTTCACCCTGTTTTTCTAATATCGAAGCTTGTACACTATCTCCACTTTCAGAAACAGCAGTTGTACTTTTCACAACATTTATATATGAACTATGCACGTATCCTGTCTTACCTTTATAAGCTATTTTATAAAATTGTCCTTGTTTCCCAAGTATCTCTACTTTTGTATCTTTATTAAGATACCCTGAAATAGTTGAAGAAAGAGAAGAATTTTGTCTAACCCGTAATCCACTCCCAGCAACTACTCCAGTATCAGCAGCTGCAATTTGGGAACTTGCAATTGTTATTAACATTACTAAAAAAGCTATTCTTTTTTTCATATTTTTACCCCCATTATTTTAGAATATAAATTAATCCATTATTTTACAATTACACTTATAATTCCTTTGCTTGTATACCTAATCTAGCGCGTCTACTCTCTCCCCCCCCTTTTATTCCAGCATCAGCTAAAATCCTATCCATAATATACTAATGTAAATATTATGTTGTTGTATTTAGCATTATAGCACTAATATACCAAAAATTTGTTGTTTTTAAGAATTTAATTCTATTTTTAATTACATTAAAAAAAAAACGGTTTACCCCTTTACGAGAATCCCGTTTTCTTACGAATTTCCATCCTATCTTAGTGCTTATCTCTTTCTTTTTTCCCTTTGATTCCTTTAATAACATAAGAAGATCCAAGCGCCAAAAACGCTCCTGCAGTTCCCCACATATAATTACCAGTAATAGCACCAATTGCCATTCCTACTAAAAGGCCACCACCCATTGTTAATACTATTTATTTTTTAATTTTTTTAATGCCTCATTGCTTGAAACGATAATATCTTCTTTAGATTTTATATACCCTTGACATTTTTTAAAAATCTCAATAAGTTTATCATAATTGACCTTTAATTGAGATTCATATAGCGCACCCCTATATTCCGTATTGTATTTTTCATCAATAGCTATTAAATCAATATTATTTTCTAGACATTGTTTAAGTAAAAGAAACCTTCCTATTCTGCCATTACCATCTTGGAATGGATGTATTTTTTCAAAATTACTATGAAAGTAACATAAATCATGTAAATTAATACTTAAAGCTTTTTTAGTATTATAATTCTCAATAAGTCCTAATAATAAAGGTTCAACTTCATGTGGCTCTGCGAGTTTTATTTCATCTAATCCACTAAGCATATTAGGAATTTTTTTTAATCTACCTGAAAACCCCTTTTTATCATCAGAAGTACCATTTTTTAATAATTGATGATATTCTCTAATTAACTGTAAAGATAATGGTTCATCTAATGTTTCAATTATAAAATCAAAAACATCTAAAGAGTTTCTAGTTTCTATAACATCATCCCAGGTATGAGTACCAGAAACTATATTTTTATCTGCCAACTGATTTAATGTATCTCTATTAAAAGTACTACCCTCTAATTTATTAGAATGAAATAGAAATTCAATCCTTAAAGCATAATAAAATGAGTTTGGTACTTCTTTTAAATCAAGTAAAAAAGTTCTAGTTAATTTCACAATAATTCACCTATCTTTCTTATTAATATTATTTAACTTCTTTTGACGCTGCAATTTTATTTAATGTCCTCTTATCCTGTGACTGCCGCTCAACATAATAGCATAATTATATCATATATTTTTATAATCAAATCATTAATTTAATAATTAGACGGCATAGTACTGCTTCATCCTCTATAAATTATTGTAAATTTAGAAATTGTACGTTTTTTCTTTGAGATTGCTAACAAAAGTATATATTGCGTAGAATGCGTTAATTCTTATTTTTTTAAATTGGGTTCTCTTACTGCACATTCAAAATAAGTTATGATTATGAAGGTGAAAGTATGTAGGAATGTGATGATAGTATGTAATGAGTTTTACAGAATCTTAGTTTACGTAGTAAAAAATCCCCGTAAGCAGGCCAGGACGGCCTGCTAGCACTTCTGAGACAGGACGTCGAATAAGTGCGTTAGGGGATTTTTTATGGAGTAAACTTAGATTCTGTTAACGAATGATCTAATATCAGAACATCCTACATACCGAACCTTCATTGGATTACTTATTTTTATCCTTCATTTTGTCTAGCACATCTTTAAAACTTTTGTCATCCACCTTTACTATTTCAGCATCTTTTGGAACTTCCCTTGGTACAACAACCATTCCTAGTCTTTTGTTGCCCTTCATATTGCTATAACTGACATCTTTTAGTCCTCCGGAAGCTTTTTTAATTTTAAACGATACAGAATTAAAATTTCCTTTTATTACACTTAGAATCTCTGCGTCTGACTCTATTTTTTTCTCATTAAGCTCCACTATTAAATCTCCACTTTGAATACCCATATCAAATGCAGGAGATTTTGGAACTACTTCTAGCACCATTATTCCATCTTCATCGCTAACGAATTTAGGTTTAAAAGTGAGCTCCATGTATTTTTCCAGTCTAAGCATTGCTTCATGAACTACTGCTGCAAATATCAAAACAAAGAACTGAAAAGTCACGTTAATTGCTGCAAGTTGTGCCACAGCTGATAGCATCACACCATAACTTATTATTAAAACTCCAGAAACAAGAGTCTTTTTTTTCTTGCTTTTAGTAAAAGTAACGCTACTGTATGCTATAACTCCATACAGTGCGATGGTTGCTATGACAGAATTTTTCATTATTTTTGAAGCAATATCTCCTCTAATTAAATGTGACCAATCCGTACTCATTATGTTTTGTACGGTCATTGACTCTGATGTGGCTACGCTTAAAAGTATAAGTAATGAAATAGGCAATGCCCAATATCTTTTTAAAGCAAAACCACCAATGATTTTATTATCTCTACTTGTAAAAACAGGAATAGCTCCTCTTGAGCCATCTAACATTACTAAACTTCCCTCTATAATATGAAGTATTCCCACCAATGTCATAAGCGTCAGAATATCTATATTTATAACATCAAGCTTAGGCATATTTAAAGTAACAGCTGCATATTTAAACAAAAGGCTGGCCATACCTAGTACTGCACCTGAATAAGAAAAGCATATAAATCTAGGCTTAAATGCCATGAAAAATAAGGACACCATAAACAATAAATAAATACTTGAATTTTCATCAAAAACTAATCCTGAATAAGTAAACATCAGACTAGCTATTGCTCCAGCAAAAATCCCTATTACAATTTGAGATATAGTTAACTCAAAAGGAGAATCTAATTTATCTCCCATTATCATTTTCTGCATCGCAACTATTTTCTTGTTTTTATTATAAAAAATGAGTGAAATCATTATTATAATAAGTGCATTAGAAGGGTCAACAATTGCTGCTGCAACTGCTCTTAAAGTATGTATTGCAATATCCATGTCCTAAAATCCTCCTCTCATGCTACAGTAAAAAAGCCTTGAATAAAAGTGTTTAAAAACCAAGTATCTACCAAATTAATGGTAGATACCTGTATTATTATTTAACTTTATCCTTGGCTAGTTCTAAAGCTTTTTTAAATTGTGGATCCACACTTCTATCATAAGGTTTTTCTTTAAGTGCTTCTGGATAGACAACTTCAACCTCTGGATTAATTCCAATATGATGTATATTTTCCCCTAGTGGAGTATAGTATTTTGAAATAGTTACTTTTAATGCAGTACCATCATCAAAACCATCCCTCTTTTGGTAAAGCATAGTTTGAACCACACCTTTACCAAAGGTTTTTTCTCCCACTAAAGTACCAACCTTGTAGTCCCTTATAGCTCCTGCAAATATTTCTGAAGCACTTGCAGATCCTCCATCAGTTAATACCGTTAACGGCATGCCTACAGCTAGGCCTCCCTCAGATTTATATTCAGTTTTCTTCTTATTCTTATCTACTGTATAAACTAAAACCTTACCTTTTTCAACAAAATTAGAAGTTAGTGATACAACCTGATCTAAAAGACCACCTGGATTTCCTCTTAAATCTACTATTAAGCTTTTCATACCCTTGCTTTTCAATTCTTTCAATTTTATATTAAAATTTTCAGTAGTATTTTCATCAAACATTGTAAGCTGGATATATCCAACATTACCTTCTAACATTTCACCCTTAACTGTTATTAGATCAATAACAGCACGTTTCATGCTGACATCAAAACTAGCCTTTTCTTTTCTACTAATAGTTAAGGTAACTTCTTCATTTTCCTTACCCTTCATCATTGAAACAGCTTTTTCTAATTCTTTACCAGACACATCTGTTCCATTTACCTTTTCAATAATATCTCCAGAAAGTATTCCCGCTTTTTTAGCTGGTGATGCATCAAAAGGTGCAATTACAACTATATCATCTTCTTTAACTCCTACTTGCAGCCCAAGGCCTGTGTAAGCCCCTTCTGTTTGAGTATTAAAGTCAGTAAACTCATCTTTGTTCATAAAAACTGTATAAGGGTCCTCTAAGGAATTAGTCATACCCTTTATAGCACCTTCTACTAAAACCTCGTCACTAATTTCACCATCATAAAGCTCATACAATTTATTTCTCACTAAAAACAATTTTCGGAATTTTGTTACTTCGTCATAATCCTCTCTTCCCATTAGAACATTTCCGTTTGGAGTTCTAAAGGAAATTTGAGTAGAAACAAATAGCGTTATAGAATTAGTAACTAAAACTAAAACTATAATCCACATAATCCATTTGCCCTTTTTATTCTTATGACTTACTTCGCTATTTTCTACAGTTTTAAACTGATTCCATTTACTTTCATCACTCATTTTATACCCCTCTTTACAATTCTCTATTTATTATTTATGTGAATATAATAAATTTATAACAAAAACCAGAAAATAAATGCCTTGGATTTATGCTATCAAGAATTTTCTTATTGATATAACACTTCCAATGGCCCCAATAATTAAACCACCTAACATGAACTGCCATAAGACCGTACTTAATATAAACTGAGGATTTATTATGGTAAACCCTAAAAATTCTAATAATGTATTAGCAAATTTTCCGTAAATCATTCTATAAGCATAATATAGCCCTACAGTAGAAACGATTGCTCCGGATATACCAAGCATCATACCTTCAATAATAAACGGCCATCTTATAAACCAATCAGTTGCCCCAACATATTTCATAATACCTATTTCTTTTTTCCTAGAGTATACTGTAAGCTTAATTGTATTTCCTATTAGGAATAATGATACACTTATCAAAATTACAAATAACGCAAGCCCTATTATCTTTAAAGTATCCGTTATCCTTATAAGCTTATCAACGAGTTCTCTTACGTCTTTAATTTTCTCTACACCACTAAGTCCCGTAGCAGCTTTAACTACATCTGTTACTATTTCAGGTTTTTCTACACTTACAACATATGCATTAGGAAGAGGATTATTCTCTTCAAGCCCTGCAAGCAATTCTTTACTATCTTCACCAAATTGCTTCTTCATTATCTCTAGTGCTTCCGCCTTTGTTTCGTATTTAATATCAGTAACTCCCTTAACGTCATTCAGAGCTCTTTCTAGAGCTGATTTATCCGTTATACTTATATCCTCTTTAATAGATATCTTTACCTGAAATTTGGATCCTATTACATCAATCCCTGAATTAACATTAAAAACAATTAATACAAAAACACCTAAAATAAATAGAGTGGCAGCAACTGTTGCTATAGAAGCTATACTAACAGTTTTATTTCTTTTTAAACTTTTTAAAGCATCCATAATAAAATATTTAAATGTACTAATCTTCATAACCGTACCTACCCCTCTGCTCATCCCTAGCTAGAACACCTTTTTCTATAGCTATTACTCTCTTCTTCATAGTGTCTACTATATTCTTTGCATGCGTCGCCATAATTATTGTAGTACCGGCCTTATTAATATCATTTAATATCTCCATAATTTCTGTTGCTGTTTCAGGATCTAAATTTCCTGTTGGTTCATCTGCTATTAGGATTGTAGGATTATTTACTATGGCCCTAGCAAGAGATACTCTTTGTTGCTCTCCACCTGAAAGTTCATGAGGAAAAGCCATATGTTTTTTTGAAAGCCCTACTAAATCTAATACCAAAGGTACTTTTTTCCTAATATCTTTAGGGGTAGCTTCTATAACCCTCATTGCAAAGGCAACATTTTCATACACATTTAAATTTTCAATCAATCTAAAATCTTGAAAAACTACTCCTATTTTCCTTCTATAAAACGGCACTTTTTTCCTGGTTAATTTTGTAACATTAATGTCATTTAAAACAACAGTACCCGTAGTTGGTTCTACCTCTTTTAAAAGCACTTTAATAAAAGTGGATTTTCCTGCTCCACTAGGACCTACAAGGAATACAAATTCCCCTCTTTCAATAGTAACGTCAATATTCGACAAAGCTATTACATTGTTATCATAAATCTTAGTTACTTTCTTAAATTGTATCATATTAAACTCTCCTTACCCTATTTCTATAATTTACTTAGCAAAAATCCATAATAACAACATTATAACATAATCACCAGTTTAATATAAATTAAAAATTTAAAGTTTTCGTGAATTTGTTTAAAATTTTCTATTTGGTTTTGTCGAAATTTCAGCAACAAAAATTCAGTACTATTAATAATATATATTCTTATGATTTCCTATAATTTTAATATTATGAAAATCATATTAAAATTTTATTTTATTTTATCATAAGACCCTTTTTAACAGCTTTAACTATTCCATCTGCTGTTAATCCATAAGCTTTTAAAAGTTCTTCTGGCTTACCACTTTCACCAAAGGTATCTTTAACTCCAACCCTTATAACTGGCACTGGACAATTTGAAGTAACAACCTCAGCTACCGCCGAGCCAAGTCCGCCTATTATGCTATGCTCTTCAGCAGTAACAATGAGTCCCGTTTGTTCAGCCGCAGCCATAATTGATTTTTCATCAATAGGTTTAATAGTGTGCATATTTAATACCCTAACCTTTATTCCTTCCTCAGCTAGAGTATTATAAGCCTCCAGCGCTGCATCTACCATAATACCTGTTGCTATTATAGTTGCTTCCTTTCCTTTTCTCAGTGTCACAGCTTTCCCTATCTCAAATTTGTAATCTGGATCATTGTTTATTGTCCTAACACCTACTCTTCCAAGTCTTACATAACAAGGTCCATGATACTCCGTAATAGCTTTTATAGCCGCCTGCGTTTCAACATTATCACTAGGGCTTATAACTACCATATTTGGTATACTTCTCATTAACGCTATATCTTCTATAGCTTGATGAGAAGCTCCATCTTCTCCTACAGTTATCCCTGCATGAGTAGCACAAATTTTAACATTAAGTTTTGGATAGCAAATAGAGTTTCTTATTTGTTCAAAGGCTCGTCCCGCTGCAAATATAGCAAAAGTACTTACAAAAGGAATCTTACCGCAACTAGCAAGTCCTGCTGCTACAGACATCATATTCCCCTCAGCAATACCCATGTTAATAAATCGTTCAGGTGCAACTTTTTTAAACTCTGCTGTTTTAGTAGATTTTGATAAATCTGCATCTAAAACAACTATATTTTGATTTTCCATTCCTAATTGAGCGAGAGATGTTCCGTAAGCTTCTCTTGTTGCAATTTTACTCATTATAAAGCACCTCCAATTTCTTTTAAAGCCTTATCACATTGTTCTTTACTTGGAGCGGTGCCATGCCAACTAGCTTCATTTTCCATGAAGGACACACCTTTACCCTTTATAGTTTCGCAAATTATAACTGTTGGTTTACCTTTAGTTTTCTTAGCTTCATCTATAGCATCTTTAATCTGCAAAAAGTCATGCCCATCAATAGAAATAACATTCCATCCAAAAGCTTCAAACTTAGCATCCACTGGATCAGATCCCATAACTTCAGAAACTTTACCATCTATTTGTAGTCCGTTGTGGTCTACAAAAGCTGTTAAATTATCAAGTTTATAATGTGCTGCGGACATAGTCGCTTCCCATACCTGGCCTTCTGCAAGCTCCCCATCTCCAAGTAGTGAATAAACTCTGTAGTCTTTATTATCAAGTTTTCCAGCTAGTGCCATTCCTACCGCCGCTGAAATACCTTGTCCCAAAGAACCCGTAGACATATCTACTCCAGGCACAGTATTCATATTAGGATGTCCTTGAAGCATCGCTCCAAATTTTCTAAGGCTCATTAATTCTTCCTTATCAAAAAAGCCCTTTTCAGCAAGTACACTATATAATGCTGGCGCTGCATGTCCCTTTGAAAGTACAAATCTATCCCGGTTTGGGTCATTCCTATTAGATGCACTTACATTCATCTCATTAAAATATAAAAAAGTAATAATTTCTACTGCAGACAATGATCCACCTGGGTGACCCGATGCTGCCTTTGTAATCATGGTTACTATATCTTTTCTAACTTCCCTAGCTACTGATTTTAATCCGTCCATTGTTTTTTCCATATGTTTCCTCCTAAATAATGCTTAAAAGTAGATACTCATTTAAATTTGATATCTACCTACTTTACCTATCTATCATCTTTATTATTATACACTATTACAACATAGTTTTCGAAATTTATATAAAATTCCTAAAAAAATAAGGACACGAATGCCCTTATAGTTTTTGATAAGGGCACTGAATGCCCTTATAGTTTTTGATAAGGGCACTGAATTCCCTTATAGTTTTATAAACCTACACTAATTAAAAGTGCAGTATCTACCTTTTTCATATCATTATCAGTCATATGACCTATTTTTTCTTTTAATCTCTTTTTATCTAATGTTCTTATTTGTTCAAGCAAAACTACAGAATCTTTATTTAACCCATACTCTTCTGAAGAAATCTCAACATGAGTAGGTAGTTTCGCCTTATTTATCTGCGACGTAATAGCTGCAATTATAATAGTGGGACTGTACTTGTTACCAATATCATTTTGAATTATAATTACTGGTCTAACCCCACCTTGCTCTGAGCCTACAACCGGACTCAAATCAGCATAAAATATATCTCCTCTTTTCACTATTATTGTCATAAGACAAATCACTCTCCGAAAGCTTAACTTCATATTCTTTGAAATCTTTAATATCAATTTCAAAACCCATATCAGCTATTTCTAAATTTAATTCAGCCATTTCTAAATAACCACGTTTCATTTCATCTATATAACTATTTTTTTCTTTTCCTCAATATATAGTATTATAGCTTCCCGAATAAATTCACTTCTTTTTTTACAATCTTTTTGAAGTGCCTTATTAAATTCAACATTAAGTGTTTCTGATAGGTTTACAACTAATTTCTTCGAAGTTGGCATAGAAAATTTAATACCTCCTATTTACTTAAGCAACAATATGTAAAAATAATTGTAAAATATACTTAAGCAACATTATGTATAAAGTAATTATAATTCAATCTATGTCAATCTGTCAAAGAAACTATCTGTATTTTCACCTTTTTACGACAAGTTATCCTTCACATAAATGGTTAATTATTCATATAATGCGTTAATATTATACATAGTTTCTTATTTTTATACGATGACCTTTTTTAATATAAACTCTTGGGACTCTTTTAGTAATCATGCAAACTACTTCGTAGCTTATAGTTCCTATTAGTTCCCCTATTGTATCTGCTGTAAATTTATTATTTTCATCTTCCCCCATTAGTATAACCTCATCGCCAACTTTTACTCCATTAATTTCCGTTACATCAATCATGCACTGATCCATGCAAATACTACCTATTACCGGAGCAAAGCTACCTTTTAAGATAACCTTTCCTTTTTCAAATAGAAGTCTTGTATAACCATCCGCATAACCAACTGGAAGTGTAGCTATAATGCTTTCTCTTTCTGTTTTATACTTTTTGCCGTAACTCACGTATTCTCCTGGGGGCAATGTTTTTATGTATACAACATTTGTTTTTAATGTCATTACCGGCTTTAAATCTATGTTTTCCTTGTTTACCTCATTAGATGGATAATATCCATATATTATTATTCCTGGACGTACTGCTTCATAATGAGTTTCTGGTAAATCTATAATAGCAGCACTATTAGCCATATGCCTCATGTTTATGTTCACATCTTTCGCTTTCAACTTGTCGTAAAAATCATCATATTTTTTCACTTGTTCATAAGTATAAGTCTTATCTGTTTCGTCCGCTGAAGAAAAATGACAAAACATTCCTTCTATAATTATGTTCGGTAGCTTATAAATATTATATACTTCTTCTGCACTTTCTTCTGTTGGCAGAAAACCTATCCTCCCCATACCCGTATCGACAACTATGTGAATTCTAGCTATTTTGTTTTTCTTTTGAGCAATTGTTGACAATTGTTTTGCAAATTCATAACTGAATACAGCTTGCTCAATATCATATTTCAATAAATCATTTATTAAATTAGGAGGTGTAAACCCCAGAATCATTATTGGGCATTTTATGCCTGAACGCCTTAGTTCCACCGCTTCACTCATTATTGCTACTGCCAGTCTGTTAGCTCCATTTTCAAGTAGCACTGGGGCTACATCTATAGCCCCATGGCCATAAGCATCTGCCTTTACAACAGCTATTATATTTTCACTCTTAGATATTCTCCGAATCTCTCTCATATTATGAGCTAACTTATCTAAATCAACTTCTGCCCATACCGGCCTTAAATGCCTAAACATGGCCTTCACCTCACCTGTTATTTTGGTACAATTCATCTGTTTGTGTTTTTAACATTACTATTGAATTAGAAACTCTGATGATTCAACCTTCACATTTGGAAGGAATTTAGTATATGTTATATGAATTTTTTCTTTACCCTTAACATCGTAAATAATCATTTTCTCTGGTATCATACTTTTAGTATTAACATAAAGCAATGCATTATTAATACTTTTATTGTTACCAGGTATAAATAGATTAATTACTGTATATTCAATACCATTATTGCTTTCAATAGCATATTTTATTTCCTCATTTGTATATAATAATCCTATGTACTCACCTATAAAACTCAGTTTAAACACTTCGTCAAAATCCTTGCTCTGTATATACTTTGTACCACTATTTTTATCACTAACATAAATATTGTTATCTGTTTTATAAAGGAACACTCTGTCACTATTTAGCTCTAATTTGTATCCGCCTCCTCTCAAATATGTTTGTGTTGCCCTATAATTAATAGTCTGCCTATCATTTTTTATGTCCATGCTCATTTCTGTAGTATAACTTTCAATGTTTTTTAAGAAAGTTGTAATATCATTGGTGTCCTTTGGTTTTTTATTACATGAAGTTACTAGTAATAAACACAAAAGCATTAAAAGGCTGGAAAATATTAGTCTATTTTTTTTCATTGTTATCCTCCCTAGCATTTCTTGAGAAGTACAAAACAATTATTAGTTGTCATCTACTATAACAAATCTTTTCACTACTAATACTATTACTCATCCTTTAATACTATTACTAAAACAAGTGTTTTCTAAAATAACTATTTTTCCACTTCTAATATAGCATAAGCCACTGCACTTTCTTCCCCATGTGATATGCTAAGATGAATGTTATACTGTCCCTGACTATCAGCTATTTGCTTTGCTTTACCTTTTAAACTAACTATTGGCTTCCCAAGTGTTGTCCTGTCAATTTCAATATCTCTAAAATCAAAACCTCTAAAGCCTGTCCCTAAAGCTTTAGCCACTGCTTCTTTAGCTGCAAACCTTCCAGACACGTATTCTGGCCTTAAATTTCTGCTCCTAAGATAATCTAATTCGGTCTCTGTAAAAATTCTTTCTAAAAACCTATCATTTCTCTCAATAGCATTTTTTATTCTTTTAATTTCAACAATATCAATACCAACTCCAACAATCAAAACTATCACCTCCACTCTTTAGCTTCCGTTTGCTGTTTTCAAATTTAAATCAAGTCTTACAAATCATAAATTTTATTAATACTATCTAAATATATAATAATACAATAATACAATATATTTATGATTATTTATAGTACCATCCATATAATATTTTAACTATGCTTACAAACATTTCGTTATATAACAAAAAAAAGGACAAGTCTCCTCATAGAGGGGAGAAATTTCCTCAATATGTTAGTATATTCATATTATTAACAAGTGCCTATATTCTTTAACATTTCATCGAAATCAACAATATAATCATCAATATAGTCACCCAATATATCAATCATGTGAATAGGTGATACGTTATTATCATATAACATTTTTAATAGATTTTTAACTTTATGTCTTTGTGGACTTATGTTTTCTACACAATCCCTTTCAATAAACACAACTGTATCATCAAGTATGTCTTGTCTTTCTATTTCAATACCATAAGCTTGTACCTGAGTAAGTTCACCATACATCGAAACAGACATCTCACTTTTTACCATTCTGTAAAAATAATTATGTTTTACATCATTCTCTGTCAATTTTTTAGATAAATTTTCAATAATTATCATATATGATCCCCCCATACTTTGTTATTAAATTTATGTTAACATTGTCTTTCAGAAAAATCTGTCATACTATGCATTAGGGTAATACAATATTATCTCTTTAAACTGACAACTTAAACCCCCACTCGCCATATTGTAATAGTTTTCAAGGAATATTAAATCATCGCCCTTTAAATTCACTAGTTTATTTTGTCGAAATTATAATAAATATATACAAAAGTTTTTTTATTAAATAGTGAATATTCTCTTGATAATTTGGAACTATCATTTTAAAACGCTATCAATTACCAATTAGTTAGATATTTTGTAAAAATTTAGCATAACAACCTCCTATGCAATTTATTATTTTAGTCATTATTTAATAGCATTATATAATATGTAAATTTTTACCTTTTACTTTTTGCTATTTTTCTTTGTTAAGAGTAATTTATTTACATATTATTCCAATAATGCTATAACCCTAATACAATTTTCCCTACAACTGCCTCTTAATATTTTTGCTCCCATTTTTAACCTGTTGCACTTTATCCTCAGTGATATCATGTACTGAAAATTTTGCCTCGTTATAGGCTGCTGTCATCTCTTCTAAATCATCAAAATTATCCACAACAACTTTAGTTACATTTTTCAGCTGTGTAGCCGTCATGTAAGTCTTATAAATATCAGCTTGCTTCGTTATTTTCTCAAAACCTTTATAAGTATAAAGAATTTTTTCCCTATTGCTACCCCCGCCTGAACCTATCTTACCAAATAAACCTTTGATCCAATGCTTTTTCTTGTTTTTCACAACAATTCTTTCCTTCTCTTCTATAAATCCATTATATGTTTCTGCTTTACTTCTAAATCTTGTTAAAAATTTATATAACACATATAAAATAATTAGTACGATTACAATTTTAAAAACTAAAATAAGTATAGGCTGTAGTTGAAGCTCAGCCTGTGCAATTTCTGGTTTATCAATTGGAAGGCCTTCAATTATAGGTCCATTGTTTATTGTAGGTTCGCCTAATATACTTTCATCCGGATTTTTCAAATTAAGCCCAGAAATTGATCCCATTGCAGGTCCAAAAA
The DNA here is from genome assembly GCF_016650035.1 of Clostridium sp. Classification (GTDB taxonomy): domain Bacteria; phylum Bacillota; class Clostridia; order Clostridiales; family Clostridiaceae; genus Clostridium_AD. Next base: position 16,825 of record NZ_JAENWM010000001.1, on the reverse strand, counting down.
TCTTAGACAGAATTGTTAGTATTATAATCAATACAAAATCTACTAAATCCTTAAGTATATCTAATAATCCTTTAACAATTTTGCCAGCATAATCTAAAGATAAAGTAAGCACTGAGATTCCTATTATTATATTTGTAACCATTGAAGTTTTGCTTTTAATATCATGTACATATCTTTGCGTTTCTCTCATAAGTATTATAATCATAATTATATAGAGAATATGAAATTTATAAATTTCATCTACAAAATCTATACCCAATCTAAATGAAATGATCCATATGAATATAAGTAGAACCATAGACTTATTTATATCTTCTTTATATTGAGAATGATCTATAGGTGCACCCTCCAAAAAATAAATTGTAAAAGTTGCAAATAACAAATAAATCGTATTTAACATAATAGCTTGCCCGTTAAAAAACATTACAGAAGCTATAATGCTAACTCCCAAAGGCAAAATAACAAGGATTTTATTGTGCCGCGCAGTGGCAATATACTGGGTAAAAAGCACAACACAGGAACAAATTAAGAACAGTTTATACTCTACTGGATTTTGAAATAACCATTTACTTAAAGTTGACCAAATTATAAAAGAAATAGTAACAAAGCTTATACTATATATACTCTTGACTTTTCTATACTCGCTCATAGTTACATCTCCCCTTTATAATTTATCTTTTCAACACCTGAAATGCAGTCAACAGTACCATTTGTGGAAACATCTATGATTTTAATTAAAATTCCCCGCCTTTTAAGTTTAGATAAAATAAAAACACTACCTTCATCTAAATAAGGCGTAATAATTACATAAGTACAATTAGGACTAAATCCTGATATTTTCCCCCTTAAATAATCGCTAAATTTCAGGTTAACTGTATAGCTCATCCTTGCACTTAGTTCCATTATTTTCTTAAGTGCATTAATATCCGGGTAAACTTCACAAGATTCTTTTCTTTGAACGCCTATCAATTGAGAATTAGTCCACATTCCTACTGGAACTCCTTGTTTAATAGCAAACGATGCGAGTGAAGCTGCCACTTTAATCCCATTCTCTATAAATAGTGGTTGAATACTGGCCCAATAAGGTTCTCCACATTGACCATTAACAATGATAGTAATCTCCCTATCTGAAGTAAAATCATATTCTTTTACCATGAGCCTGTCCATCTTCAAACTAGATTTCCAATGAATATCCCTCATTCTATCCTCTACGTTATATTCTCTTATGCCCTTAATATATAATGGGTCCTTATGAATCCACCTTTTTACACAAGTATCACCTTGTATATTAGTGTTTACAAATTCCAGATTATTTATATCAATAATTTCAGGATAAACCAAAAATTCTAAAAAGTCTCCTACAGTTTTGGTTTCTGAAGAGTATCCAAATAAATCCCCTACAGTAACGTCAATATCTTTTAAAACATAGGTTCCACGAAGGTTGCACTTCAATTTATACGTCCTTCTTTTTCTTTGGTACCAACCTATAGTGTATTTACTTAAACGCCATAAGTCATCTCCTTTTGAAGCTTTAACGGTGTCTGATACGAACTCTATAGCTGCCGGCATTTTTTCCCTCAACGTTAAAAATGATATGGGCAGCCTTTTATTATTTTCAATAGTTGTAGTTAATGTGAATTCTTCATTAGGATTCATTCTATCTTTATTGATACTTCTAGTTATTTTGAGATTACAAAAGCCTTTTCTTCGTGTAAAGTCAGAAGTTAAAGAGATAATAGCAAGTATGGACAGCATTAAAGCAAATCGTATAAACATAACTCTCCCCCTACAACGTTTCTAGTGGAGCTTTAATCGTACTTATTATTTCCTCTATAATAGATTTACTCTTATTTCCTGAACTAAGTTCGTTTTTAAGCATTAATCTATGGCTTAAAATGGGAATTGCCAGTTCCTTAACATCCTCAGGAATCACATAGTCTCTTCCACGTATAGCAGCAAGTGCTTGACTTCCCTTCATCATGTTTAGAGTGGCTCTAGGGCTACATCCAAGTTCTATCTCTCTATGACTTCTTGTAGCCTTTACTATTTCTATTATATAATCTTTTATTTCCTCGCTTACATGTACCATAGTATAATTATTTTGAACATAAGCTATGTCTTCCATCGTAACCACTGCCATAAGGTCATCCATAGGATCCACTTTCATAAATCTATTCATCATTGTCTTCTCTTCACTCGCATCAGGGTAGCCCATGGAAATTTTCATGAAAAATCTATCTAGTTGTGCTTCTGGAAGCGGGAACGTTCCAAACTGTTCCACTGGATTTTGAGTAGCTATTACAAAAAATGGCCTTTCAAGTTTTATAGTATTACCCTCCACAGTTATTTGTCCCTCTTCCATACACTCTAAAAGTGCTGACTGTGTTCTAGGTGTAGCTCTATTAATTTCATCAGCTAAAACAAATTGACTTAAAAGCGGCCCGGACCTAAACTCAAAGTCCTCTTTCTTTTGATTATAATAATATATCCCTGTTAAATCAGAAGGAAGCAAGTCTGGAGTGAACTGTATTCTCTTAAAACTGCAATTCATAGTTCTTGAAAGACTTTTTGCAAGCTTAGTTTTCCCCAGTCCAGGAACATCCTCAATAAGCACATGCCCAGAACATATAAAACATACTATAACTTTCTCAATAGTATCCCCTTTACCAACTATAACTTTACCCACATTATCCAGAATCATCGCCCTAAATTCCTCAAATTTCTTTATATCCATTACTTAGCCCCCTTTAACTTATGTTATTTATAATTAAAATTATTCAATTTAAATATATCTTATATATACTATATTTTAACATGATTTGTCATTAAGTTATACTAACTATTACTATTTTTAACAAATAAGCATGGGCGTACACTAAAAAAGTATACGCCCGCACTAAAAAAATCCTTTACCGCTTAGGTAAAGGATGGTAATTATAACATTTTCAAAAAAGCTGGAAAAGCTAAACTTAAAAACGTAACTATAATTCCACATATGAAAGATCCTATAACTGCACACATAACAGATTTCTTAAAATCCAACTTTAAAAAAGCAGCTACTGCAGTTCCTGTCCAAACTCCCGTAGTAGGAAGTGGTATGGCAATAAAAGCTATAAGTGCAACTTCTTCAAACTTTTCAAATCTACCTCTATTCTTGCTTATTTTCCTGTCTATTAAATTATAAAAGCCACTAAAGAACTTATATTTCCCTAGAAAATCAAATATTTTATTGAAAAATATCAGTATAAATGGAACGGGAAGCAAACTCCCAACAAATGCTAAAAAGAACACTGTTATTGGATTAATACCCTCGTATATTCCAAATGGTATAGCAAATTTCATCTCTGCAAGAGGCACTGCTGAAAACAATACTACTTTTAACCAATTCATATATTATCTCCTTAAATATAAATTATTCTTTTAAATGTCAACCACATGATGCTGTCTTGGCTCACCAATAAAAAACTATACAATCATTAAAAACTATAGCATAAAAACCTCCCACTGTAAAACAAAATTGAATGCATAATTTGAGAATTTACGGGAATTTGTTATTGCTTTCTAAATATTCTTATATTATAATATAAATGATAATCGTTATTCTTAGATAATTATTAAAGGAGAGATGTTAATGAATGCATTAGAAGTTAAAAAAGATATATATTGGGTAGGTGCATTAGATCGCAAACTTAGAATTTTTGATATAATCATGTACACCCCTTTTGGTACTACATATAACTCTTATGTAGTTAAAGGCAGTGAAAAAACTGCAGTATTCGAAACAGTAAAAGAGAAATTTTTCGATGAATATCTGGAACGGTTAAAATCATTAGATATTAATATAGAAGCAATTGATTACATCGTAGTAGATCATACCGAGCCAGATCATGCAGGCTCAGTTGGAAAACTTTTAGAAATTTCTAAAAATGCCAAAGTTGTAGGTTCAGCTGCTGCAATTAAATTCCTTAAGGAAATTATAAATAGAGATTTCGAGTACATAATAGTAGGAGACGGAGATACTATAAGTCTTGGAAATAAAACCTTATCCTTTATATCTGCCCCATTCCTACACTGGCCAGATTCCATATACACCTATGTTGCAGAAGATAAACTGCTTATAACTTGCGATTCTTTTGGAAGTCATTACTGTAATGAAGATATGTATAATGATTTAAATAGTAGCCAAGAAGATTATAATGAATCTTTAAAATACTATTTTGACTCTATTATGGGACCCTTTAAACCATATGTGTTAAAAGCTATAGATAAAATAAAAGACCTTACAGTAGATATAATATGCCCAGGACATGGACCTATTTTAAGAGAAGACCCTTGGAGTATTGTAAACAAATACAAAGAGTGGAGTAAACCTTACGAAGTCTCCACAGAGCCACAAGTTACCATCTGTTATGTTTCTGCCTATGGATATACTGAGTCGATAGCTAAAAAAATAGAAGAAGGAATAAACTCTAATTGTAATTTCAAAGTTAAGGCTTATGATGTTATTCATCATGATATGAATGATATTTTAAGCAGTATAGATAAATCCGAAGGAATACTTTTCGGTTCTCCTACAATAAACGGAGATGCTTTAGAACCTATATGGGATATTTTAACAAAACTAAACCCTATAGTTCATGGTGGAAAAGTAGCCTCTGCATTTGGTTCTTATGGTTGGAGTGGAGAAGCTGTTTCTAATATAGAAGATAGATTAAAACAAATCAAACTAGATTTATATCCTTCAATGAAATTCAAGTTTAAGCCTTCAGAAAAAGATTTAAACTTGGCATATAAATTTGGAGCGTCATTCGCAGAAAAAATAGCCGAAAAGACCAAAACAAATACCTGCCCTACTAAACCTTCCACAGAAAAAAGATGGAAATGTTTAGTTTGTAACGAAGAATTCGATGGACCAAAACCACCTGACATATGTCCTGTTTGTGGTGCAAGTGCTGATCAATTCATTCAAATATCCGAAGACGTAGTGACCTTTAGTTCCGATAAAAAAGAAAAATTTGTAATCATCGGTAACGGTGCCGCTGGATATTATGCTGCGGACGCCATAAGAAAAAGAAATAAACAATGCGAAATAGAAATAATCTCAGACGAAGATTTCTTAACCTATTACAGGCCTGCTATTTCTGATGGAATAAGTGAAGACCTTAAAGATGAAAGTTTTTACCTATCTCCAAAAGAGTGGTATGTGGATAATAACATAAACCTTACCTTAGGGGTAACCGTTAAAAGCTTAAACCCTGAGGAAAAACAAATATTACTTGTAAGCGGCACGTCTGTAAGTTATGACAAACTCATACTAGCAAATGGTAGTAAAAACTTTATGATTCCTGTAGATGGAGTAGATAAAGAAGGTGTATTCACTTTAAGAAATTTAAAAGATTTAGAGGCTATTAAAAATAAAATGAAAACCGCTAAAAAAGTAGTAATTGTAGGTGGTGGACTTTTGGGACTTGAAGCAGCTCATGAAATTAAAAGCTCTGGTCTTAATGTTTCCGTAGTTGAATTTAGCGCTTCTCTACTTGGTAGGCAACTAGATAGTGAAGGTAGCCTTATACTTAAAACTGCAGTTGAAAACCAAAACATTGAAGTTATACTTTCTGATTCCGTAACAGCTATACAAGGTGAAACCTCTGTTACCTCCGTTATGCTTAAAAGCGGAAAAACACTAGACGCAGATCTTGTGCTATTTTCAACAGGTATTGCACCAAATAAAAATATAGCCGATAATACTAATATAAAAACTAATAAAGGCATACTAATAAACGAAAATATGGAAACTAATATTAAAGATATTTATGCCTGCGGAGACATTGCAGAATTTAACGGTAGAGTATATGGCAATTGGCCTGCCGCTATAGAAATGGGAAAAGCTGCCGGTATGAACGCAGTAGGCGAGATTCAAATCTACGTTCCATCCCTAGGTGTAATTTCCTTTAATGCAATGGGCCTCGAACTATTATCTGTAGGCGTAATTTCTAGCGATGCATCTAAAGCTCTTAGCACAAATGATAAGGAAAATAAAATATACAAAAAATTATTCTTCACTGAAAATATCATAACTGGCGGTATAATAATAGGAGATAACAAATCTTCAGCAAAACTAATAAGCGCCATCGAGGATTCAAAATCACTAAAAGAAGTACTGGAATTAATCTAGGCACCACCCCCACCAACGTTGGGGCAACCTCAACACTGGTTGAGGCTCCTCTCATGGCAATTTGAATATTTCAACAAAGAAAAACCACCAAAATCCTAGAGATTTTGGTGGTTTTTCTTAATTTAAAAATATTTTTCACTATTAAATCCATCATGTACACAATATAACTTTTAATATCTTTTATATATTTAGTTCCAACTATCTCATAGTATTATAAACACTTAAAAAGTATAAAATAAAAATAAAAAAGGAGGACTTTTATGGGACATAAAAATCATAATAAACAAAATAATAATGATTATCTTAATCCAGAACGTGCTAAAATCGAAAAATCAAATAAAATAAAAGAGTTAAATAATATAGGATCTACTGGATTAGAAAACATTAAAGACATCCAGCCAAGCAACGGGGTGAAAATGAAAGGATTTTATTAAAAAAAGAATAGTTATTATGGCAAAAAAAAACTGGTAAATTGGACATTTACCAGTTTTTCTATATTCATTTAAAAAGGGGGGGATTCTTCTATTATTAATATTTTTTAATCTGGGGGGAGTAAAGAGTATCAATACCAGAAGTTTGTATGAACTTATTATATATCTGTTTTTATTATTTGTCAACAATTATTATTAAATAATATTCGCTATACTTCTTAAACTTTTTTCACCCTTTAAAACGAATTTATTAATAACATGTGCTACTCCATCTTCCTCATTGGTTTTAGTTATAAAATTAGCGATTTTTTTAACCTCAGGAAATGCATTTCCCATTGCAACGCCAAGTCCTGCATATTTAATCATATGAATATCGTTACCTGCATCTCCTATGCATATAACCTCTTCTTGTTTGATATTTAATTTTTTCGCCAAAGCTGCTACTCCTGCACCTTTATTAACAGATTTATGAAGAAACTCTAAGTAGAATGGTGCGCTTCTAACTATTGTATACTTATCACTTACCTCTTCTGGAATCATATTCATTATTTCTTCTATAATTTCCGGCTCGTCCACAAACATAACTTTCACTATAGTTGTATCAGCAGGTACATCATAAACATCAGATATTTCTCTTGAAATACCATTCATATATGCTTCATTTCTTGTGTATTTGCTGTCATAAGGAGAAATTACCGTAGTCTCTGTTAATGCATGTATGTTAACTTTAAGCTCTTTACTTAACTCATACAAATATTTATAATCATCAATGGTTAATGTTGTTTTTGATACTATTTCTCCACCTTCGGAGCTTTGAACAAGAGCTCCGTTAAAAGCTACTGCGTAATCATCTTTAGAAATTAAGTCAAGTTCTTCCAAATATTTTTCAAAACCAACTAAAGGTCTTCCTGATGCTAGTACAACTTTTACTCCATTATCCCTAGCTTGTTGTATTGCATTATAATTAGCTAGTGAAATTTGTTTTTTATCATTCAATAATGTTCCATCCATATCTAATGCTATTAATTTATACATTCAAAACCTCCAAGTAACCACATTTCTTTTAAAACACTTTTAAGTATATCACATGATTTTATGTGAAATGGGTTTCAGTATTTATAAACTTTATATAAATTGTTTTGGATTTTAAATTAAATTAACCACGAAAAAACCACCAAGTATTTTGGTGGTTTTTTCATTAGCTCTCTTTACTTACTTTTTTGAATTTTCTAGCCTAAGCTAGAACTAAATACTTACAGAAGAAAATAAATTTATTATTATATTTATAAGTGGATTTAGAACTTGCAATAGAATTTCTAGAATATCCGTTAATATAGGGATTGAAATACCTATTTGTTTAAGCACATATATTAAAAGGAATATACCAATAGTAAGACTTAGTATCCTTCCAATCATTTTAAATACCGAAATACCAAGATACACAAGTAATATGGCTAACACAACCATAATAATGGTATTGAGATTAAAATTAGAAAAATCAACGTTCACAAAAACACCTCCATTATTTATAATAGTATAACTTACCCATTATATTTTAGCAAAGGAAGAATTTTCATAATATTTTTATTCCACTTTTTTATGTTGACATCTTTTACAAACCACAACTTTCTCACCACTGCCATTAGTTAACTCATATAATAATTTAATCCTTTCAGTTTTACATATAGGACAAGTCCCTCTTCCCCTTGATGGCAAATTCCACAGTGCACTTCCACGATTTTGTTTTCCCATTCTAAATCCCCCTCTTTGTTTATTTAATCACTATTAATAGTATTAATTAATTTGAGGATTTATGTTAAAGTCTTTTTTATTATTTATCACTTTTTACCATTTAGTTGCTCTGCAAATATTCTCGATAAATACATACCAGTATTTTTAACTTCGGCAATAGTATTAGTATATGTACCTACTTCTATTAACACGGCATTGTCACTTTTATTTTGGTTATAAAAAGCAATTCCGCGGTTAACAGTACCAATTTCTATATCCTTTAAAAGATTCGGGTATATTTTATTTGATATTCCTATCATAGAATCTACTAGATTTTTCTGCTTGGCATATCTAGGGTTTCCCTTTGCCATTACAAACATAATCTGGGCAACGTTTTTGCCGTTTATTTTAGTGGTTACTAAATTCTTATTTTCTATACCATCTCTATGTAAATCAATAATTAAATCAAAATCTCCATACGCCTTTAAATACTTATCTACAGTAATTCCAGATTTTTTGTAAGACCCATTATAATCCCCTACATTATGCAATGTCTCATCGTGTATAACTGCAATTCCATAATTTTTTTCTAGTTCTTCTTTTATTACATTTCCTACAGCGCATACATTTTTTGTTAAATCCATATTAAAGGCACTTTTAGTTGTATCTTTTTCTGAGGCGAGATAAGATTCAGTTGCATGAGAATGATATATTAATACTCGCGGTTTTGCTTTATTTAGAGTTTGTTTTAAGCTAGGATTATAGAGGTCTGCAATCACATTAATTCCGTTGCTTTTTGCGTTAGACCTAGTTACTTGCTTATCATCTAAGTTAAAGGGGTTAAGAATAAATGTTATTAAATTTCCATCCTCATTACTCTCACTATTTACCTCACTACTAACTTTATTTAGATCTAAATATGAAACCTCTTTTGCTATTATTGTTATAGGATTTAAAACGTCAATTCCTAAAAACGATAATGCTGCAGTCTTCATGTTAATTTCACTGTCTGATGGTTGTATTACAGATAATACATTATTAACAACATTAACATAAAAGTAGTTTTTATATCCTCCATTATTGTCTGCCCTAGCACTTTTAGGTATAATCAAGCTTATTAAAAAGATAATGATAAATGTAAAAACGCCTAAAAATATTCTCACCATACCATCCTGTTTAATACCTTTAATACCTTTGTTACTCATGCTCATCTCCATCACCCCTTTGCATATATAATATATATGATGGGATATACAAATTAATACTCCTTTATCCCCTCCAATATTTCCCGTATAACCGCTTCCGTACTAACATGCGAAGTATCTATAACTAAATCATAATTACTCTCGTCACCAATATCAACATCATAAATATCCTTAAATCTACTAACTTCAAGCCTTCTTCTCTCAATTATATTATCCTTAGCATCCTGCACCTGCGCATACCTCTCTGAATTACCCCTATCATCTTTCATAGCCCGCTGCACCGAAACATCTACATCTACTTTCAAATAAATCTTAAAAGAATCCGGTATAAAATTCCACGCAAGCCTAGCATCAAAAATAAAATTATCCTTATCTCTTCCAATTTCCATAGTTTTATTGTCAACCTCATGGTCTAAATTATTATCACGCATATACTTATTGTACTCTGTTATAGACATTCCATTTTCTATAGCTAATTTCCGTTGTAAATCACCTACACTAAAATAAGTATACTTCAATGTCTCACTTATAGCCTTAGCAACAGTACTTTTACCTGAATATAAATCTCCTGTTATAGTTATTTTCAATTTTTACTCATCCCCCTTGCTATACTTTTCCTTTTGCCCTAGCGTAATAATTAGCACTGAAAACAAAATCAACACGCCTCCAATTACAATGCTAAATGACAACTGTTCTTTAAGAATTAACACACCAAGTACAATACTTACTATCGGCTCTAAAGTGCTTAGTATAGCAGCACTAGAAGGCCCTATGATTTTTATACCCTTTAAAAACATCGTAAGTGCTAAAACTGTAGATACTAGAGCAAGTCCAGCGCAAGCTAAAAAGCCAGAAGGTTTCATATTAAAATCTAATCCTCCACTAATCATTCCCGTTGTGAAAAGAATAAGCGCAGCTATTAAGGCTAGATAAAAGGTTAGCACAAAAATATCAATCCTATTAACCTTACTATGTGAAACTCCAATAACATAATATGCGTAAAAAAAACCTGAGCTAATAGCAAAAGCTACCCCTTTAAAATTTAATGCACCGCCACTATTTCCCACTAACATATAGATTCCCAAAAGGGATAAACCAAGTGCTAAAATTTTACCAAAGTATAATTTTTCTTTGTACAAAATCACTGCAAAAACCGTTACTGTTACAGGATAAATAAAATGAAGCGTAGTAGCTACCCCCACTGTTATATAATTATAGGATATAAATAGTGTATAAGCTGAAGCAGAATATCCTATAATGGCCAAACTAATAATATGTATTATCCCTTGCCTACTTATTCTCAAATCTTTTTTTGTAATAATAATATAAGGTAGTATAATCAAGGCAGCTAAAAAGAACCTAAGGAATACTACTGTTACTACATTTGTACCAGCACTATAAGCCATTTTTACAAAAATCGGCATAACTCCAAAAGCTGCTGAGGATACTACAGTAAATATTATTCCGTATATCTTTTTCACCACGTCACTTCCTTTTCCTTATTTTATCATAATTATTGTTGCTCAACTATGATTATAAAAAAATAAGTTCATTGACAAAATAAAGCTTTAACGATAAAATTAAATTAAGTATTACTTGATAATCATTATCATTTTATATTGATTATTTAGGAATGAAAGAGAAGGTGAAGGATTATGATATTAAATAGCAAAAGTATGAAATTATATAATAATGAAGCTCAAACAAAACTTATTACAATTTTTGAGGATTCAAAGTTAGACAATTCGAATTTGGGTTTAGACAGCGAAACTCTCTCTAAAATCAATTTCATAATAGAAAACGAAGACATTAATGGCAAAAACGGCGAACTTAATAACGTCAATTTCTTTAGAAATCAATATCCTAAAAATATAATCCTAATTGGGCTTGGAAAAAAAGAAGATTTCACTCTAGCAACGCTCCGAAAAAATATAGCAAAATCAGTAAAAGAAGCAGCAAAGATTAAATCTAAATCTATTGATTTAAATATTGACAATTTACTAAGCCTAATGAATCCCAGTGAAACTATGCGAACTATTTCTGAAGCAGTAGTTATGGCAGATTATACATTTGATAAGTATAAAGGGGATAGAAAACCGAAAGACTTAGAAGAGTTCAACATAATATATTCCAATGAAGATGAATTAAAAAACATTGATAAGGGTATTAATGAAGGCGTAATACTCGGCCAGGCTAACTTATTAGCTAGAACCTTAGTAAATGAACCTGCCAATTTATTAGGGCCCGTAGAGCTAGCATATGAAGCTAATAAGGCTGGTAATGAATGTGGCTTTGAAGTGGAGATATTTGATGAAAACTCAATAAAAGAATTGAATATGAGTGCATTTCTAGAAGTAGCTAAAGCATCTACGAATCCACCAACATTAATTGTAATGAGATATAACGGCAACCCTAAAAACAGTGAAGAAATTATAGGTTTAGTTGGTAAAGGACTTACGTACGACTCCGGTGGATTGTCTATAAAACCCACAGCTGGAATGGTTACGATGAAATCTGATATGGGTGGAGCAGCTGCGGTAATTGGTGCCATGACTGCTGTAACAAAACTAAAAGCAAAGGTAAATGTTGTTGCAGTTGTTGCCGCTTGTGAAAATATGATTAGTGGCAATAGTTATAGACCAGGAGATATAATAAACTCCATGGGTGGCAAAACCATCGAAGTACTTAATACTGATGCGGAGGGAAGATTAACCCTTATAGATGCGGTGAATTATATAATTGAAAAAGAGCATGCTACAAAAGTAGTGGATATAGCCACATTAACTGGGTCAGTTTTACACGCCCTTGGTACCACAGCTACTGGTGTAGTTACAAATAATGATTACTTTTTTAGTAGACTCGACATGGCTTCAAAAATATGTGATGAGAAGGTTTGGAAATTACCTACCTTCGATGAATATAAAGAGTTAATTAAATCTGATGTAGCAGACCTTAAAAACGTAGGAGGCCCAAACGCTGGTAGTATAACCGCTGGATTATTCATAGGTGAATTTGTAGGGGAGAACCCTTGGTTACACCTTGACATAGCAGGTACTTCTTGGACTGATAAAGACAGTGATTACCGTTCAAAAGGTGGAACTGGTGAAGGCGCTAGATTATTGTATCACTTGATTAAACAACTAGAAAATTAAAGAGTTCATAAAGAATTAACGGTTATTTTACGATAATATGGGCATATTATCCTAATAATGAAAATTGCGGAGAATACCTTTAGTATGATATTATATATCTAAGCGAGGAACCTAGGAGGATATTATGGAAACTAAAAAACCACTTTATATTAATGAAAAAAAGCATTACAATTATCTATTAAAAAAACAAAATGAAGCCATAAGTTTTATAGGTTTATTAAGGCTTTTGATCTTTGCAAGCGGCCTGGGCTTTACAGTTTTCTTCTATGTGCGGAATACTTATTACCTAAGTCTTTCTGCAATAATTGCCACCTCAATCATATTTGTGTTTTTGGCCATTAATCATAACAAGCTAAAATACAATAAAATTCGTTGCTCTATTTTATGCGAAATTAATGAAAATTCAATAAAACGTAACAATAACAATTGGAAGGATTTCTTAGATAATGGTGAGGAGTTCTCTGATGAAGATCATCATTACACTAAAGACCTAGATATATTTGGTGAAAACTCCCTTTTTCAATGGATAAACACCTGTATAACTTATCTTGGAAGAAAAAAACTAAAGGATGCACTATCAAAGCCTATTTATAGCATTGAGGAAATATATAAAAGACAAAAATCTATAAAAGAATTGGCGAGCATTCTTGGATGGAGACAAAGATTCCAAGCGGAAGCAATCCTTAGCGAACATAAAAATCATAACCCAGAGAAATTATATGAATGGGTAAAGGATAAAAATGAGTTTTTCCTAAAATCCTGGGTAATAATTATAGTAAGGGCACTTCCAATAATAACTCTATCCCTTCTTGTGGCATCTTTTATTTTTTCTATTATATCCTATAAAATAGCTCTTATAATCGTTGTACTGCATATAATACTGCTTTCAATTGGATTTAAAGAGATAAGCCTCAGTTTGGACACTGTACACCAATATAAAGATACCATTCTTATATATAATAAACTGCTTATGCATATAGAAAAAAAGACCTTTAGCTCTGAGTATTTAATAGAATTAAGAGCTAAACTTGTAAATGAGGATGGAGTAACAGCTTCTTCTCAGATAAAAAAATTAGTAAAACTAGTAAACTTAATATCTGATAGAAAAAACATGTACTATTTGCCTATAAATATCCTCCTTCTTTGGGATTATCAATGTTTAATAAATCTGCAGCGCTTTAAAAAAAATAGCGGTCCATTTTTACAGACTTGGCTAGAAGTTATAGGTGAAATTGAAGCCTTAAATAGCTTATCAATTATCGCCTATGAGAACAGCGATTGGGCAACACCAAAATTCCAGACCGGGTCCCCTATTTTTAAAGCTCAAAACTTAGGCCATCCATTACTTGGAAGCAACCGAATATATAATGATATTAACATAGAAAAATCACAAAACATTCTATTAATAACTGGTTCTAATATGTCTGGAAAAAGCACACTACTTCGAACTACAGGAATTAACTTAGTTTTAGCCTATGCTGGCGCTCCCGTATGTGGAAAAAGTTTTATTTGCTCTATTATGGATATATACACTTGCATGAGAACAAGTGATAATTTAGAAAAAAATATTTCCTCATTCTATGCAGAGCTTTTAAGAATAAAAACCCTTGTAAGTGCTACAGAAAATAAAGAACCAATTTTTTTCTTGCTAGATGAAATTTTCAAAGGAACTAACTCTATAGATAGACATACTGGTGCTACAGTTTTGGTAACAAAATTAAGTAACGAGAATGCATTAGGCTTTGTATCTACACATGACTTAGAACTAGGCGACATAGAGAATACAAACAAAAAAGTTAAAAATTATCATCTTAAAGAATACTATAAAGATGATAAATTATACTTTGATTATAAGCTCAGAAGTGGTGTATCTACCACTAGAAACGCACTATACTTAATGAAAATGGCAGGCCTTAAAATTCCAAATGATATGGTAATTCCAAAATAATTTCAATTTTTTTTCAGAGTATATTTTAATTGAAAATATACTCTGTTTTTTTATATTTAATTTCCGTTTTATTTGAGTTTTAACATTTATACCATGTATAAATTTTAGCAAATTTCCTATGATTCAATAGTCTTTTAATTTTATTTTCGGGCAAAATAACAATATAATAAAACGTCGAAAGGAGATAAGTTATGAAAATTAATTTGTTATTTAGAAATATAATTATATTAATTTCTATAACTACATTCCTTAAAAGTTCTTCTGTTGCTGAATGTTCTAAAAAAGAAAAAGATTTTAAAAACAAATATGGCGTGCAACTAGTATTAGCTAAATAAACAGTAATTATTACAATCAAACAAAAAAATTGTACATGCAATCCATCCATTGGAAACTTGTACAATTTTTTTATTTTTTTCATATTTTTTTCTCGATTATTTAACACAGAACTCTTAAAAAGTACAAATGAGTTTCTTCGCAACAGTTTGAGTAAGCCTTAGATTCCCACAGCGCATAGAGGCACTAACGTACCTTATTCTGATATCTGTTGCTAATAAGAAGTGATTTCCAGAAGTTTATGACATTTTTGATATACCATCTTAGTTTTATTCACTAAAAAACTATAGGCTACCGTCTAAAAGAATTATGGTGAGGCTATAGTAAAATATCAAAACTATCAAGTTTCTACAAAGTTAATTGCAATAAGAAAAGAAAAACTATTGAAATTGATTTTAGAAATTCTAGTTTCGAGCTCTTATCGCAAGGCATGCAGTAGACCTCACTTATTTCTCGTACCCATTTGGATGCCCTTCATGCCACGCCCATGCTGTTTCGATTATTGTTTGCAATGAATCACATTTAGGCTCCCATCCAAGAATTTTCTTAGCCTTTTCACTAGAAGCTATAAGTACTGCAGGATCTCCAGCACGTCTAGGTGCCATTTCTGATTTTATCTCCTTTCCCGTAACTTTTCTAGTTACATCTATTACCTCTTTAACAGAAAATCCCTTACCGTTTCCAAGATTACATGTTACGCTATCCGCGCCACGTCTAAGCCTTTTCACTGCAAGAAGATGAGCACTGGCAAGGTCTGATACATGTACGTAATCTCTAACACAAGTACCATCAGCCGTATCGTAATCCTCCCCAAATACCATGATTTTTTCTCTTTGTCCAAGAGCCACCTGAAGTATAATAGGAATTAAATGAGATTCTGGTCTATGATCTTCTCCTATTTTACCGCTTACATGTGCTCCTGCTGCATTGAAATATCTTAGAGCAGTATATTTTATTCCATAAGCATTATCACACCATTTTAAAATCTTCTCAACCGCAAGTTTTGATTCCCCATAAGGATTAGTTGGAAAAGTTTTATCCTCTTCAAGAATAGGAATATTATCCGGCTCTCCATAAGTTGCTGCAGTAGAAGAAAACACTATGTATTTAACTTTATGATCTCTCATAGCCTTAAGTAAATTTATAGTAGATCCAATGTTATTTTCAAAATACTTTAGGGGCTCCGTAACGCTTTCCCCAACTAATGAATCTGCCGCAAAATCTATAACTGCATCTATATTATTCTCCGTAAAAACCTTATTAAGTATTACATCGTCTCTTAAATCTCCAGCGTAAAGCTTTCCACCAAGTAATGAATCGTGATGTCCCTTTTGAAAATTATCTAAAACAACTACCTCTTCGCCTTTTTCTAAAAGCTCAGCTACCATATGACTTCCAATGTAACCTGCTCCTCCACATACTAAAATAGCCATAAAAAAATCCTCCCCTAAAATCACATTTATTAATTATCTTCCTATATCATTTTAACACATCTGATTATTTTAATTATAATTTTTTTATTAAATACATAGCAAAAACTACCAAAGCGTGTGCCTTGGTAGTTTCCACTAGTTCTTTTCGTTATCCTGGTGACCATGTTTATGATTAGGTAATATCTTCTGTATTTCTTTTTCTTGTTCTTTTGTTATAGTTCCATTATCAATAAGTTCCTTCATTGGATTTATCATTTTTTTCTTCATTTCTTTCTTATAAACTGGTACCTATGTCAAGGACATTCTAAAAAAAGAAGATTAACAAGACAAGAGATGATTTCTGTATTGTACAGGGGTCATTTTTTTTAAGTCCCATTGATACCTATAATTATTATAATATATAATATACTTATCAAT
>NZ_JAENWM010000139.1 GCF_016650035.1 Clostridium sp. | reverse complement strand
TGTTTCTTTTTTAAAAAAGTAAAGCACGCGGTAGGTCTGTTAAGCTTACCCAAAATCATACTTTTACAAAAGCAAAGCACCAACAATTAGTTGGTGCTAATGTTTCACATGATTTGGGACATTTTCAAAAATGCTTGACAGTTTTTTTTAATTTTAACCAGATTACCTTTTCTTTTTTTATTTTTTAGGATAAACTAACTAGTGAGGTGAAACTTATGGAATTTATAGTAATGTCAGTAGAAGAAACTTATAGATTAGGAAAACAAATCGGATCACTTGTAAATTCTGGTGATATAATATGCTTGATTGGGGACTTAGGCACTGGCAAAACTCATTTAGCTAAAGGAATTGCAAAAGGTTTAGGTATTGAAGACCATATTACAAGCCCCACCTTTACAATTGTAAATGAGTACACAGGTCGTTTAAAGTTATATCATTTTGATGTGTATAGAGTAAATGACCCTGATGAAATAGCCGCTATAGGCTTTGATGAATATATATTTAGCGATGCGGTCAGCATTATTGAGTGGGCTAATTATATTGAAGAATTGATTCCACCTGATAATTTAACTATTACCATTGAAAAATCAATTGAATTTGGAGATGATTATAGAAAAATCAATATCCAATATGAACATATAAGATATGATTACATAAAGGAGATAAAACTATGAAGATTTTAAGTTTAGATTCTGCTACAGAATCGGCAACCTGTGCTATTCTGGATGATAATAGGGTACTTTCTGAAATAACTTTTAATTGTAAAAAGCAACATGCACAAATACTTTTGCCAATAATTGATGAATTATTTAAAAATACAGGAATGAGCATAAGTGATATCGATGGTTTTGTAGCATCAAAGGGTCCCGGTTCTTTTACAGGACTTAGAATAGGACTTGCTACCATTAAAGGATTGTGCCAAGGTTCAAAAAAGCCCTTTGTGACTGTCTCAACCCTGGATTCCCTAGCATATAATTTAGCATATACAGATGGGATTATTTGTCCCATACTAGATGCTTTAAGAGATAATGTTTATACAGCCCTATATACGTTTAATGACAACAAACTTAATAGGATAAGCGATTATATGAACGTGTCTTTAGATGATCTAATAAATATTCTAAAAGAAAAAAATTGTACTACTTCATTTGTAGGGGATGGAGCTTTAAAATTCAAAGAAAGACTCCTAGGACAATTACCAAATGCTAATTATGCGCCAGCCCATTTAAATTTAGCTAAGGCTTCTTCCCTAGGAGAATTAGGACTTAAATCCCTATTAAGTGGAATAGACGATGATATATATTCGTCGGTTCCTATGTATCTTAGAAAACCTCAAGCCGAAAGAGAATACGAAGAAAAAATGAGGCGTAAAGAAAATGAATAGTGTTTTTAAAATATACCCAATGGATGCTTCATCTGTTAAATCCATAATAAATATTAATCAGTTAAGCTTTCCAATTTCCTGGAGTTTAGAATCACTTCAAAGTGAATTAGATAATAAAATTGCCAAATATGTGATATTAAAAAAGGGTGATTCTATAGTAGGTTATGGAGGAATGTGGATAATTATAGATGAAGCACATATTACTAATATTGCAGTTCATCCCGCGGCTCGTGGTCTTGGTGCTGGTGACATTATTGTAGAAGCACTATTTAGAATTTGTAGAAAGCAAAAAGTTACAGCAATAACCTTAGAGGTTAGAAGTTCTAATTTTATAGCTATAAACTTATATGAAAAACATGGCTTTGAGAAGGTAAGCACTAGACCCCATTACTATGAAGATAATGGGGAAGATGCTGTAATTATGTGGAACCGCAATTTATAGAATATACTCTAAAAAAAGACTAGCATTGTATGCTAGTCTTTTTAGATATCTAATTTTGTTGTCTTCTTTTATATTCTCTCTCAATATTTTCTTTGTGAAGTATAGGCGAAACACTCTTATATAAAGCTAAAGTCACTGCCGATACTACTATTCCTTTAATAAAATTAAAAGGAATAATGGACAAAATAATAAAAGAACTCATATTCACAGGCATTGGAAATCCTAATGCCATTTCGTATAAAGGTAAAACAACAAAATAATTTAATATTCCTGCAAAAATCGACATACAAGTTACTCCTATTAATAAAGCAACAATAGC
Source organism: Clostridium sp. (assembly GCF_016650035.1). Taxonomy (GTDB): domain Bacteria; phylum Bacillota; class Clostridia; order Clostridiales; family Clostridiaceae; genus Clostridium_AD. The sequence continues at coordinate 4,381 of NZ_JAENWM010000139.1, read as the reverse complement.
TCCATTCTTGCTCTTACGAACTTTGTATATATATCCTGATACTAATACTAAACATGAGCCCACTAGGAAATTTGCAAGTTCTCCCACAAAAGCAGTTTTCCCTGCTAAAAATCCATGTAATATATTTTTAACAAGTTCAATAATAACTCCTGCTATAGGTCCTAGTGCAAACGCTCCGAGTAGAGCTGGCAAATCACTAATATCAATTTTTAGAAACTCAGGAAATATGGGAATTGGTAACTCAATGTACATTAATAGAAAAGCCATAACAGATAAAAGTGAAATTTTGATAAGTTTAACAAGTTTTTCGTCTCTCATTTTTATACCCCCTAATTAATTATATCTCCTAGGGATGGACATAATAAAAACCCCGACACAGAACTATGCCAGGGCAAATTTACGTATATCTCATCTTCTTTCATCCAGACTTTACTGTCGGCTTCGGAGTTAAACCGAATCAACCTTACGGCTCGCGGGCTTTACCGCCGGTGGGGAAATTCGCCCCGCCCTGAAGATTATTAAATTTTATTTTATAATTTAATTATATTCTTTTTAAGTTAAAAAAGCAACATAATAATTACTGAGTTTTCATTGATAATGATATTCTTTTCCTTTTCTCATCTACTTCAAGCACACTAACCTCTACTATATCACCAGTTTTGACTACATCTAGCGGATGCTTTACAAATTTATCTGCTAGTTGGCTTATATGTACTAACCCATCCTGATGGACTCCAATATCAACAAAAGCTCCAAAATCAGATACATTTCTAACAGTTCCCATAAGTTTCATACCCGGTTTAAGATGAGCTATCTGAACTATACCCGTTTTCAATATAGGTTTGGGCATTTCCTCTCTAGGATCCCTACCCGGTTTTTTAATTTCTTTAATAATATCTCTAAGAGTTGGAACTCCTATTTCTAATTTTTCAGCTACCTCTTTAGTATTAATATCTTTCATTCGTTCATCCATATCTTTAAAATTCAAAGATTTAAAATCTTCTTTTGAATACTTTAATAAATCCAATAACTGCTTTGTAGCATTATATGATTCAGGATGAACCGAAGTATTATCTAAAAATTCTTTACTCTCCGTAACCCTTAAAAATCCAGCACATTGCTCGTATGCCTTTGCACCTAATCTTTTAACTTTTAATAATTCTTTTCTAGCTTTAAACTTACCATTTTCTTCTCTATAGGCTACAATGTTTTGAGCTATAGAAACATTTATACCTGATATATACGTTAATAGAGATGGCGTTGCAATATTTAGATCTACACCAACTGCATTAACACAGTCTTCAACCACTCCCTTTAAGGATTCATCAAGTTTTTTAGGTGCTATGTCATGTTGGTATTGACCAACTCCAATAGCTTTAGGATCAATTTTCACTAGTTCAACCAGTGGGTCTTGGAGTCTTCGTCCTATGGAAATAGCTCCTCTAATAGATACATTTATATCTGGATATTCTTTTGACGCAAGCTCCGAGGCAGAATACACTGATGCCCCAGCTTCTGAGACTATAACATAGTACAACTCTTTAGAACATTCTGCTTTAAGATCTTTAATCATCCCAGCTATAATTTCTTCAGACTCCCTACTTGCAGTTCCATTCCCCAGGGATATTACTTCTACATTATGCTTAATTACTAATTCTTTAATAATATCTATAGCTTTTTCCATTGTGTCCTTGCTTCCAGCAGTAGCATATACCGTAGCTGTATCTAACAGTTTACCTGTATCATCAAGCACTGCTATTTTACACCCAGTTCTAAATGCAGGATCAAATCCAAGCACTACCTTCCCTTTTATAGGAGACTGCATTAAAAGAGCCTTTAAATTAGCTTTAAATATATCTATAGCACCAATCTCACCTTTTTCTGTCAACTGAGATCTTATTTCTCTTTCAATTGATGGAAATATAAGTCTTTTCACAGAGTCCACTATGCTTTGCTCTATATACTTATCAGTTTCATCGTTCCCTTTTAAACATTTGTTTTTCAAATAATCAATGATTTTATCATTATCAACTTTAATTTTTACAGAAAGCACCTTGCTACTTTCGCCTCTATTTATAGCAAGAATTCTATGTGATGGAATAGATTTAACACTTTCTTTATACTCGTAATACATTTCGTATGGCGTAGTATCGTCGCTTCCACCCTTAGTTTCTACAATCCCTTGATTTTGAACGAGTGCCCTAATCCACTTCCTATAGTCAGCTTCATCTGAGATCATTTCACTTATAATATCTCCAGCACCTTTTAGTGCATCGAGTGTTGTATTCACTTCTTTTTCTTCACTTATGAATTTTTTAGCATACTCATCTACATTACCCTTAAGCTCACCGCTAAAAATAATTTCCGCAAGAGGTTTAAGTCCTTTTTCTATTGCAATGGTAGCTCTAGTTCTTTTCTTAGGCTTAAAGGGTCTATATATATCCTCAATTTCAGTCAAGGTCTCACATTTATTTACTGATAGCTCAATTTCTTCTGTTAACTTTTCTTGTTCTCCGATTAAACGAATTACATCCGCTTTTCTTTCTTCTAGATTCCTAAGATATATAAGTCTCTCAGTAAAATTCCTAAGAATTATATCGTCAAGTCCCCCAGTTACTTCTTTTCTATATCTAGCTATAAAAGGGACTGTGTTCCCTTCATCTAATAACTGGATTACATTTTCCGACTGCTCTTTTGTTATTCCGAATTCTTTGATCAATCTATTTTCTATATTTACCATACTTTTTTTGACTATTTTTAATGCATCTAAATAGTCAGTCCTCCTCTCAAATTTATATTTTACTCCACTAAATTAACATATTTAATCATACCACCATTTCTATATTCATATTTATATAAAAGATAGAAATTTTAGGAGAGATATATGAAAAAGCTAATATGTTCTTATTTTCTAACCCTTTGTCTTTTATTATTTTATTATAGCTCACATCTATATTATACCCTATATAGATTCAATCCTACAAATGTGTACCAAAACATAAAATATATATCTTCAGATCAATTTAAAGGACGGCTACCTGGCACTTTAGAAAATCAAGAAATAGCCGTTCTTATTAACAGGGAATTTAAAAATAGTGACCTTTCACCTTATAAAGGAAAGGAGTTTCAAAATTTTAATATACTATATCCTAAAAAAACTGAAAATAGTCCATATTTAAGTGTAAGAGATAGCAACGGTAATCTCTTAGAAGATTTTGTTTATAGTAAAGATTTTAAAGAAGATATGTTAAACTTTAAAGTCAATAATTTAACCTTCACGAAAAATAATGTTACAAAAGTAAATGATGATTATCTTAAAGTTAATACCGCTGATGGCCCCTTCGTATTCTTTGTTCCACCTAATAATGATTTATCCTTTAGAAGTTCCTTTATTTCCACTTCAAATTATAACATGTATATTATGATTACTAAAGAAACACTTATAAAGCTTAAAAATTTATTAGATAATAACTGCATAGTTGATTGCTTTATGCCTTATGAAATCTCAGAAACCAGTGCAAATAACGTTATGGGCTATTTAGAAGGCAGCGATACCTCTGCACCACCTATAATTGTTTCTGCGCACTTTGACCATCTAGGTACCGATTTAAATGGCACCATATATAATGGTGCTCTAGATAATGCCTCTGGACTTTCCTTCATGTTAGAAATGAGTAAGTATTTAACCTCGCTTGGCAAACCTTCTCGGAGTATTCTCTTCTTAGGGTTTAATGCAGAAGAGTTTGGGTGTTTAGGTTCAAACCAATTTATCACAGAATATAAGGATGATATAAAAGGTAGTAAAGTATTTAATTTTGATATGATTGGAAGTAATAATGCTGTGCCCCTATGCATCATGGGTGGAAAAGAAGATACCGCTAAAACGCCTTTTATAGCATCAGTTTCAAATACCTTAAAATCCGAAAAAATATTCTTTAATTATCTTTTTGAAGATGCTAGTGACCACGAAGGCTTTAGGCGTGAAAATATTGATGCTATAACCTTCTGTGACAATGATATGACAAGGATACACACTCCCCGTGATACTTATGATACTATAAGTTTAGATTCTATAGAAAGATGTTATGACGTAGCATCTAAGGAAATTGTAAAAAATGCTTTTAAAAGCAACTTCATCATTATATATTACAAAGAATGCACTGCAATTTCTGTAATGGGAATTTTAATATTTGCTTTACTTTATAAGAAAAAAGATAAGCAATAGTTCTAAATAAAAATGTCAAAACGATGACTTCTGTATTAATACAGAAGTCATCGTTTTGATTTATAAATTTTTTTTACATTAGTGACACAGTCAAATAATTTTTATGCTCTTAATTCTGCTGATTTTAATTGTGTTGGCTTAAAAAAAGATTTGAAC